>JAFVPU010000154.1 GCA_017505165.1 Clostridia bacterium | reverse complement strand
AATTAGAAGATTTTGGCTTTGACATAACTCAATCAGAAATAGGTCTAAACACTATCACTTTTGACTATTATGGATATCTTATAGATTTTGTGTATTACTACGGTGAAAAAGGAAGTGTCGAATTGCAAGAAAACACATTTGTAATTGAGCGAACAGAGGAAAATACAATTTCTTCATTATATATACCTATGCTTATTACTATTGGAGATTATCAGTTTGTAGATAATGACCGTGTTTCTATTTATATAAAAGATAAAGAAGCCGGAACTTATACTTACAAATTTATGTATGACGACCAAGAATTTGAAATAACTTATACAATAGTTGACGCAGAATAAAACAAAAATACGGGGTCTAATTGATTCCGTATTTTTTAACAATAAAATCCCTAAACCATAGACTTTCAACCTTTGTGTTCTCAAAATTTACACCACATTTCACTTTTTGATAAAAAAGTATCAAAACGTAGTTGATAAACAACAGAACACCTTGGGACTACTAATTTGCACCACATATTGTGGTGTATTTTTTATTCAATACTATATATAATGTTTGATTTTAAGTGATTATTTTTCTTGAGTAGAATTTGAGTATAATTTAGATTTATTCCCATTAATTACCAGTGAAAACCATTATATTGAGATCCTTTACCGATATTGAGCTAACAAATAAAAACAAACTATTGTCAAGCAACATATTTAATTTCGATATCTGAATTATATATCTTACGTTTAATTTGCATTATAATTACAAATATGAAACTAACAAATGCTTCTTGTTCTAGATTGATACAGCTTTGCTTTCTTGCAAAGACTTTCTATATTTCTTGCAAATCGCTATATATTCAAGTTTTGAAAGAGCAAATCCATGGGGTTTGGTTGTTTTATATTCATCCTCTCGTCTTGCCAAAAATCCATACCTTCCGTGCAAAGCATATTCCATATGTTCTTTCACTAAATCCTCTCTACCCAAATCAATATCTCTTTTCAATAAGTCTACCACAATATCTTGCAAAATAAAGTGTTTTTCTTTATAAAAAGTATCATCAAACTCTCTATGTGCAAGATAAAAATGCTCGACCCCTCTTAATATTTCATCCACATCTTCAACTTCACCCTTTTCAAGTGCATATTTAGGCAAAGTTTTGATAACTTCGAACAAATAATCTCCATCCAAAATTCTGCCAGATTTTCTCAGATATGCAACTTCTTCATCATAGATTTCTTTTTTCCTTTTCTCATCTGCTGTTTTAAATTCATCAAGCATAGCTTTGTGGCGTGAAATTTCTTTTGACATCATTTTCTTTATTAAACTTTTTTGTTCATACACAGCTTCTTTGGCTTCTTCTTGTTTTTCTTTTGTTTTTATTTCAGAATATTTCATAATAATTTCATACAAAACATCATCATCAAAATATCTCAATACATCTATGAGATCTGTTTCTATTTCTTTTCTTTTATCTGTTATTTCTTTCATAATTTTTCTCCTTTTTTTGATTGATTTGCTTGCAAATATACAAGCAATAAATGAGATAATTTATATCGAACTTGATTCGTATATAATTATTCTCCTTTTTTACAATAATTCAATGCCCAATTCTTCACATTGTTGCAAGGTTTCCTTATCCCAATAGCTTGATTGCACTTCTCCAATATGTCCTCTACCGAGAAGGAACATACATAACCTAGATTGACCAATTCCTCCACCTATTGTGAGAGGTAATTCCTTTTTTATAATAGCTTGATGATAAGGCAATGACTCTCTCTCTTCTTTATGAGATTTGATAAGCTGTTGTATCAAACTTGATTCATCAACTCTGATACCCATACTTGAAAGCTCAAGTGCCATATCTAATACTTCATGATATACAAGCAAATCTCCGTCTAAACTCCAATCATCATAATCTGGAGCTCTCATATCATGAGGTTCACCATGACTCAATTTATCTCCAATTTTTGAGATAAAAACTGTTTTGTGTTTCTTTGTGATTTCATATTCTCTTTCTTTTGCAGAAAGGGTTGGATATAAATCTAATAATTCTTGGGATGTAATAAAATAAACGTCGTCGCACATTTCTACACCAGCAGGTGTTTGTTGTTTTATCATTTTGGATGTAGTTGAAATTGCTTTTACTATCTTTCTTACAGTATCTTGCAAATATGCTTCTGTTCTGTCGCAAGAAAGTATAACCTTCTCCCAATCCCATTGATCAACATAAATTGAATGTGTTTCATCCATTTTGTCGTCTCTACGAATTGCTGTCATATCTGTATACAAACCTTCTCCAGCCTTATAGTCATATTTCTTCAATGCTTGACGTTTCCATTTGGCCAATGATTGTACTATTTCAAGATCTCGACCATCTTTTAATACATCAAACGATACTGTTCTTTCAACTCCACTCAAATCGTCTTGCAAACCGCTGTCTTTTGTTACAACTAGTGGTGCACTAACTCTATCCAAAGACAATTCTTTTGATAATTCTAGTTCGAATTTATCTTTAATCAGCTTTATGAGTCTTTGTTTCTCTTTTAATCTTAATTCTGTGTATAATTTCTTAACTAACTTCATAACTACTCCCTACACAGATGCCTCAGTTTTTGCATGATCTTTATAAATACTCATCAAACGTTGTTTAAATCCTTCAATGCTTTCATCCTTCTTCATTAAAGGACCAAACTTACCAGCAATTGCACCCTTAACATGATCTCTACAAGCAAAATCCAACCCATATTCAGCATCAATTTTTATCATTTCTTCAACCATTTTTGAATGACGAAGGATCACTTTTGAGAACATATCCAATTCTAAAGCTTTGACCATTTTTGTTCTAGCAGTCATCAACACTTCAAGCTCTCTAGCTGATCTTGCGTCGCCTTTTTTGATTATATAATCAAACAATCCGTATGTCTCAAACAATAATTCTTTGCTCAACACAACATCATGTGATTCGAAGAACATAATTACATGATCCAATGCTTCATCTTTTTCGCTTTCTGTAGCTTTTTTTGACTTAATCAATCTGATCAATCCCAATTGTTTAGCCACCAATTCTTCCATATCTTCTTTAATATATTCTTTTTGATCTTTTATAAATTTATCTCTAGCCTTAGATAAAATTTCAATCAAACTTTCTTTATCTGCATATTTTAATTCTTCAATAGTTAAATCAAACAATTCTTCTTGTGATTTAGTGTGTAATTCTTTTTTTGTTAATTTTCTTAATAATTTCATAATTTTTCTCCTTAAATTTTTTATTTTTTATTTTTTTATT
>JAFVPU010000153.1 GCA_017505165.1 Clostridia bacterium | reverse complement strand
GGTAAATACCAACATACCTGATGAATACATGTATCAACACAAAGATGTTGGCTACACCGAAGTCGTGTTCGCTGATAATATTGCAATCAAAGTACCGACTCGTATGTTGATCTTGAATATCATCTTCTGGGAACCAAACATCTCATTCGGTGTTCTTCCGACAAGTTCTGATTTCTTTAACATCAAATCAATCACAACAGATTCTATCAGTGTTATTCAGACAAAACTGTATAAGAAAGCACTGCGTTGTCTTCCTCAAATTCCATACATGCAGATCGTTATGCGATATCTGTACAACATCGACAGGTTGAGCAACTTTATTCAGAGACACATGGGTATTTACATGCCAAGTATCGATGCCCTTGGTCTTGCACGTCTGATGGAGAATCCTGCTCTTAAGAAGTTAGGTGATTTTGTATTCGATGATAAACTTGGAACCAAAGTTGCAGAACAGCAACTTAAAGTTATGTCCAAAGAACTCATCTCACATCTGAAAGATCCCAATCTTCCGAACAACTGCTTGTACCCATACATGCAAGCTGGTACACTCAAGAGTAACCAGATTCCACAGTTCTTGATCGCATATGGACCTAGATCCGATGTTGATGATACAATGAAACGTCATATTGTCAGTAGATCATCATTCTCTGGACTTCAGACTGTAGAAGACTTTGCGATTGAGTCTTTGTCTGCAAAGAAATCCATCTACTTCTCAAGAGATGTTATCAGACAGTCTCAGTATTCTGGACGAAAGATGCGATTGGCATGTGCAGAAATTCAACACATATATCCGGGATCGTGTGGATCTCAGGGATGGATGCCTTATGTTATCAGTGAAGAAGTTGCTGATAATTATATCGATCGTATCGTTATCGACGACAAGAACAATCGTGTCATACTTGATAAACAGAACATTGATAAGTTTGTTGGTAAACCAATCAAACTCGTATCGCAGTTTGCGTGTCGACACACTGATGGTATCTGCGAGCACTGTGCTGGATACGGAGAAGACATGCTTATCAAATACATGCCACCCGATATTCATATCGGTCTGCTTAGTTCATCTAAGGTGTCATCGGTTGTATCTCAGAAAATTCTGTCTGCAAAACACCTGGTATCAACTTCTTCAAAACTATACACACTTCCTGAAAGTGCTACAAAATATATGTTCAAAGTCGAAGACGCTATCTTTTGGAACACAGATGCAGCAAAGTACTTTGATAGTGTTAAATTCAGAGTACCAAGCGATTCTATTAACCAGTTGTCCGACTTGAATCTTGATTCTCTTCCGAATGCAGAATCTTACAGTAAGATTCCGTTTATCGAAATCGTTAAAGACGATGAAGTCATTGATCGTATCTGTCTCGAAGCTGATGTGTTTATTCCATACTTCAGTACACAGATGCTCGAACACATGCATCAGCATTATCGTTCAATGAAAGTCGATGATGAATATGTCACATTCAGTATGGCTGGATTTGACATTAAACAGCCTTTTATGAAATTCGTTATCCTCAACGATGACATGATCACCTATACCAAACGAGTTTACGGATTCCTTGGTTCCAGGATGATCAACTATACATCTGTTCAGGACTGTATGAGAGACTTCAGTACTGTGGTTTACCAGAAATCATCTATAAACAGTTTCTTCATTGAATCTGTTGTGCGATCTCACATGATCGCGAGTGAAACTGATTTCCGCATACCTGTCGTGACAGACTTCGCTAATGTTCGATTTGGCAACTTGGCTGATGTTATCAGCGAAACATCAGTCTCTGGTAAGTTGGCATTTGAGAACCTCAAACAATATCTTACGGCACCATCCACACCTCTCCTCCTGAGAAAACGTGGATTGTTTGCACCGTACTTTGGTATGATTTAAAATCCACCATCGCCCACCACCTTATAGTAGAAGATACAGCGATCTTCTACTATAAGGTTATTTACGTCGAACGGAGGTTTTATGCCAATTCTTATTGAACAAGGTTCAACTAGAGTTGCTATAACGATTGAGTCGAATAATCCAGCTGCTGTGTATCTACGATCAGTTACTGAGAAAATGTTGACAGATCATGAGTTCAATCCAAGAATAAAACGTATGATCCCAACTAAACGGTATATCTCGTATGATCGTGTATCACAAAAATTATATCTCCCAACAAACATGACTCAAGAAGTTATGAATATCTTTGAAGATATGGGATTTGAATATAAACTTATAAAAGAACCTTTCTATGAAACTAGGAATATCCAAGTCAAAATGAAAGATTCTTTTGTTCCGAGAGAACATCAAGTGCCTGTTATAGAACATTTAAGACAAATTGAACCATATAGAAAAGGATTAGCCATTCAGACTGGTTCAGGAAAAACAGTATCTTCTATTGCAGGTATGATTGCATATGGTAAAGTTGGAATGATTGTAGTTTCCAAACTACATCATCAATGGGCAGAATCGTTATATCAATTCACTGATATAAAGCCAGAACAGCTTTGTATCATTCAAGGATTCCAAAGTCTAGCAAAGGTTATGGAATCCAACACAAAACCAGAAGTATTTGTCTTCAGCCTAGAAACATTACGAGCATATTGTTTGCGACAAGGACATTATGAAGACTTACCTACATTTGCACAGTTTGTGAAATACTTTGGTATTGGAACGAAGATCATGGATGAAGTACACCTGAACTTTCATGCAGACACATTAATCGATCTAAGTTGCAATATACCAAACAACATATATCTTACAGCAACATTCACTTCAGGTAATCCAGGAACACGAAAGATTTTCAATCTCATATATCCACCTGAAATGAGGTTTGGTAATAAAGTACTCAAGAAGTATACTGTAGCGTATTGTTACGGATACAGAGGAAATGTTCCAGAAAAGAAAGTGGTCAAACAAAGAGGATATAGTCATGTCAAATATGAACAATATCTTCTAAAACGTCCGACATACTTGCAGGATTACTTATCGAGAGTAATATCACAATTGGTGTATAGTCATTACATCAATAAGAAAAAAGATGGACAGAAACTTGCTATATTCTTCTCTACCATCGAAATGGTCAATGAAGCTTATAAATGGTTTAAGTCTGAATTTAACAAACTAAAAGTTACAAAATTCATAGGTGGCACTAAAGATGATGTTCTTAAGACTAATGATATCATCATAACCACACCCAAGTCTATGTCTGTTGGTACAGACGTAAAGAACTTGTTAGTTGTTATCAACACTGTATCAACTAAATCACCACCAGCTGTTTTACAGATATGTGGTCGATTAAGAGAAATACCTGGTGTAACAACTGAGTTTATAGAACTTTGTGATGTCAACTTGATGTCGCAAAAGAGACATCAAAAAGAACGAGAACAGATACTCAGACCAACTGTAGTTGAATATAAGAAATGTATGATCTACTAAGTACGTAGCCTTGGACAGCTACGTACTTAGTGTATCTTTTTTGTTCTTTTATTACCTTAAAATCTCATTTTATACAATACCTATTAAGGAGAATAAACTATGTTAGATATTGGATTAAATACATTTGAAGAAGAAAATTCTTCTGATGGAATATTTATTATTGATAGCGAACCAACATACGAGCAGTTACTTGAAATCAACAATGATCTGTATCGTGAGTTATACTTTATGAAATACGCTCAGTTTGAGAAAGAAGTACAAGATGGATTTGATATGTTCGCTAACGCATTTGTTGCTTGTGAATACGTACAACATAATGGATTTGACGAACATGTTGCTCAACTAATTGGGAATGAAGGGCTACTTACAAATATCAAAGATGTATTAGTTCGATTTGCTAAATGGTTAGCAGGTTTGATATCAAAGTTTGTAAATTGGGTGATGTCTTTATTTGTAAAAACGCCTAATATATCAAAAGGATCTTCTCCAAAACAATTATCAGAATACGCATGTGTGACTCTATTAAGAGGCAGTCGAGAAGAACGAAACAAAGTTATAAAAGATATAAAGGCGATATCACGATCTGTGTCAACCAATATAAAACAAGAAGGACATCAAGATCTACCAGGCAATGAAGCATCAAGAGCAACATCTATACCAACAGGACACCAAAGAATATTGTCGATATTAAAAATGTTTGCTCAAGATGCAGAGAAATTAAATCAATCCAAAATTATTTCTTCTGTAGAATTGATAAACAAGTTTACAACAGAATTGATTTCTCTATTAGATGGATCATATATGAAAGTTACTTCTTATGATGCTGCAGAATATGTTTTACACGCATCGGAACATATTTTTAATATGAGAATCGACATAATGATACTTTATGACAAACTTAAAAAGATAAAACCCTTGAGCCAAAATGCATCTGAAAAAGAGTGTGAAGCATACATCGAACAAGTAAAAAATATTCTAAACGTTGATGCAGACTTTTCTAACGAGAAGTATTCTGAAAAAGCAAAGGAGTTCAAATCGAAA
Organism: Clostridia bacterium; assembly: GCA_017505165.1. Lineage (GTDB taxonomy): Bacteria > Bacillota > Clostridia > Christensenellales > UBA1242 > Onthoplasma. The sequence goes on along the minus strand of JAFVPU010000153.1, from coordinate 7,156 downwards.
GTAACAACTTTGTTTTCTGTGTTTAAAAAAGTATACACTATAGAACATCATGTAATACGTTCAATGAAGCCAACTATCACAGCCCTGTACGGTCTTAGTCATTATCATGGAAATACTAAGAAATTCGATCAGCTAGCAGGAGCTATTAATGTACGTGTTAAAATACCAGAAGATTTGATGAATCGCATACGTGATGCTTGGAAATGCAAACAGATGACGATTAATCGTCTGATCATTTCATCTTCTCATGTGACAGAAAATAGAGAGCGTCTTTATGGAAGTTCTCCATATGCCAAGTACAATGGAAAGTATTATACTTCCAAAGATATTTTTATCACATACCAGTCATTTAAGTCAAAAATGTGGCTCAAAGATTGGATGAAGGAATATGAAGAATCTCTAAAAAAGGGAAACATTGATATAAAGAAATACTACGCTCAGGTAGAACCCGATCGTGTTAAAAATTTTCTACTTACAATTGTTCATGAAGCCAGACACATTTACCAGATTATAAAAAATGTGCATACTAAGGATTTGGACAAAAATGGTACAAATAAAACCCACAAAGAATACCTAGAGTTTGACCATGAAATGGATGCACGTAAAGCTGCAGCTAATTTCGAATTCAAAGACTCAGACGTTGAGTGGTGTAAAAGCTTATTGAAGTATTGTATCGAACAAGAAACTAAAGAATTAAACAAACGATGGACGTTCAATTAATTGTAATTATATATTACATTGTTGAACATCTAACAAAGGAGTCGTCGTTATGAATTTCTCAAACAAATCCCACGATACAACTACTGTTTATACCACAGATGGACGTATTGTAAAACAAATGGTCGAACCAAACCAAGGATCGGTTGTCAATCCCCTCGACAAAATAAAAGGGAAAGACAAATCTAAATATATCGTTCATTACGGTAATGTTTCATTCTCCGCTAATGACGATATAAACATCGACAAAATGACGCGTGCTGGAAGGATACCAGACTGTGTAGAATCAGTTGATGGTAACGAATGTTATTGCTTGCGTGGAACTATGTGAGTATGACGATTGTACATGTAGCTGGAGATATCTCCAGCTACATGTATCTTTTTTCTTTTTTCAATCAACCTATGAACTAACTTCAAAGGAGTTTATATGTTATTGTTTCAATCTGATTATGATACTCATAGTGGGATCATAGATACTTCAACTAAAAACTATACATTTCTACGTATGGTTGGTGTTTTGGAAAAGATGGGTATCAAGAACAACATGTTTTTCTTATATCTTAAACATCCAGAACTAGTGAACTATGATCCACATCATCTTACAGATCCATCCATGGAACTTCGGTTACTTATTTTGGATGAGACTAAAACTAACCCTTGGTACTTCTTTAGAGAGATTGTAAGAATGCCAAGTGCTGGTGGTGATCCAATCAAATACATACTTAATAGAGCTAATTTAGCTCTTATGTGGTTGTTTTTGGTAGGTGTCAATTTATTCATTACCATTCCTAGACAGACAGGTAAGTCTGCTGGTATTGCGGCAATTTTAGATTGGTTGATTTATTTCGTGTACAGTAATGCTACAATTGGTTTGTTTGCAAAAGACAATGACCTTGTGTTGGAATCTATCTCTGGTTTTAAGAATATACGGAATGGATTACCTAAATGGATGTTGAGTTTAACTCCTCAAGATACCGATAACAAAGAAGGTATAAGTTATGCTGCACTTAACAATACATACAAAACATTTATTGCCAAACCAGAAATTGTAGCTGCTAAAAAACAAGGTCGAGGAGAACGTACAGCTTGTCAAATATGGGATGAGTTTGCATTCTACAAGAATAACCACTTGTCGTATCCAGCAGCAACAGCTGCTGCTGATACAGCACAGCGTCAGGTACGTGATCTAGGATTACCAACTGCAAATATTATCGCAACAACAGCTGGTCGTATCAGTGAACCATCTGGTGCATACGCATATGGTATCAAACAAGGCTGTCTCAGATTTACAGAACGACTGTACGATATGCAAGATGTTGCAAGCCTGAAAGACATGGTCAAACAGAACTCATTGAACCGTATGGTGTATATCGAGTTCTCTCATAAACAGTTAGGTTTTGATGACGAGTGGTTAAAAGAACGTAGTATTGGAAAACCACGTGATGTGTTTGAAATGGACTATCTTAATATCTGGCAGCTTGGTACAGAAACTTCTATTGTTCCTGCTGAATTGTTAGATAAACTAACTGCTAGTCAAAGAGAACCTGTTGAGTTCACACAGACTGGTCCACTGACTATTAAGTGGTATATTGAACGTTCTATCATAGAACAACCAGAAAACAAAAGAAAAGCATACATCGTTGGGTTGGACACCTCAGATAACGTCGGACAAGACTTTACAACTATGGTTATAGCAGATCCTACAGATTTAACAATCATTGCTACATGTAGATGTAATGTGGCTAACTTTGTTCATGTTGTTAACTGTGTTATAGAAGTTATGAAGATGTTACCTAACTGTGTTCTCATACCAGAACGTAACAAGAATGGTGCTGTTCTCATTGATATCTTAATAGACTATATGTTGAAACAAGGTGAGAATCCTTTCAAACGTATCTATAATACATTCATCCAAGATTTTTGTGATAGAACTCCTTCTCTTAACAATATTGATTTGAGTGATGGTAGTAATAGAAAGAGATTTGGATTTAATACCTCAAGTTCTAACGACAGTCGTAACACTCTGTATGGTCGTGTACTTGTTACTATGTTAGGTCATATGGCGAGTAGATTATTTGATATTGATCTTGCTACCGAAATCAAAGGACTTGTTGTTCGTAACGGACGCGTTGATCATCCTGCAGGATGTCACGATGACTTATGTGTTGCTATGCTGTTATGTGGTTATTTTGCATTCTTTGGTAAGAACCACTACATGTATGGCATACCTTCTGATGAGATATTAAGAAACGTATCAGCTTCAGGGGAACAAGTTGATGCTGAAGTTAAAGAACGTCAGTTTGCTATAAGACGTCGTATTGGTGAACTTAGGGCTTTAATTACATCATGTTCTAATTCTATGGTAAAAGCATCCTATGAACGTGAACTTCGTATGTTAGAAGCTCAAGTTGACGATAGTATCTTATCCGATGACATGATCAATGTTGAACAGGTCAGAAGAAATGATACACCAATTATAACACCAAGACAGACTATGTCTTTGTCTTCTATCAAGAATCTATTATTTTAAGGAACAACAATGGAAAGTTTAAAAGATCAGCTTAAGAAGTTTATATCTGGTTCACATATGAATCACGATATTACATATCAGCATTATTATCAGAAAGGTGAGATACTTGAGTTTGGTATCACATCTAGAACAAACGATGAATACTTCTACCTGAATGCCTACAATGGAGAAGCCAGTGTGCGTGGTTACTACAAACTGGCAGGTATGGGAGATGAAGCTTCTATTGTTGCTGAATTGTCGAAGGTTTGTGACGATCATTGTGAAATTATGTTCATAGCACTTGAGCAGATGAAAATCAAAGTTGTTGTTGATTCTGAAAGAAGGGTACGTATATGCCTCCTTTAACACTTAAACAACTCATGATTGATAACTTCAGTGTACCGATCAATACACTCAAAGCTAATGAAATCATCAGGTATGTTCAGAGATATGAAATACGTGGTGAAAATATGTTAGCTTTTAATACACCATTGCTAGGTGTTCATAAAGCTTATTTTTTGCCGAAAGATGCAGACAGTGTTTTTGATATATTTGGAGTTTATAAAACAGACTTCAATCGCATCATCAAACAGTGTTCAGGTATTAATACATCGTTCAATGTTACAGGAAATGATTTCAACCTTCTTGTTATCTGGTTGTGTTATCTTGTTATCAAATCAACACTTACAGCTAAGTTGAAAATTGATACTCAAACGGCTTTACTCAAACTTCTTCATTATAAATTCTTCACAGGTAAAGTTGCTACTATGTTCAAACATGGTGCAAATGAAGGAGTTATGCAGTATACAATCGATAATATCTCAGCTAAGTGCGATATCAAACACCCTGAAACAAATACATGGAGACTTCTTATTGAAGATCATGTAGCTAAACTCATAGATAAAACATCTATTCATTATAATACATTTCAAAACTTCTCTGATGATAAAGCAATTGTTTATATTCTTTCAGACGCACATACACGACTAAGTACAAAGATCGTCAATGTAGCAGAAGAGTATTACAAAAATCATGCTGCTGGTAAAACCATTAAAACAACAAGTATGGTTGGACAAGGTGATGAAGGAGAAAAAGTCCTTCAAGACCTTAAGGCTACTTTGGATAACTGCATCATCAATGTTCAAAATTCGGTGTTGAATATCAATACATTCATCAACTTTAATGATGTTAGATTGGCAGCAAGTCTTGCTAATATACGTCCTGAAATTTTGAGAGAAGTATTGACTATTTTTAGTGCATTAGCAACCGATCAATACAAAGCACATACTGGAGATGAAGTAAAGATCGATAAACAGAAAAATAGTCTGTATGTTGGATACAGGGTTCTTATATCAGAACTTATTCAAAAAACTTATCGAAGATGTGCACAGATAGGTTGTGATATGAGATCCAATGTTCAGATCTTACAAAAGACAAGAGATGCTTATAGAGCTTCTCGTATCTTGGATCCTGATATTCTAACTATAAAGAATAGTGTGGATTTCTTTATCACTGAAAATACAAAATATGTTAGAGAGAACACATGCGTGTCTGCTCGTACTGCATTCATTTTGTACATCATGATCATGTCATTTAAACATAATTGAGGTATGCATGAAAGTTACAGATAAGTATGTGTTCTTTTGGCAGGAATATTTTTCCAATTGGGCATACGCCCAAGGTGGATTGAAAATCAAGATTGAAGGTGAGGAACATACAGTTCCAACATCAGAACATTTGTTCATGATCTTCAAAGCACAGTATTTTAAAGATGATGAAACTATTCAAGAGATCTTGAAAGCTAAAACACCTAAAGAAGCAAAAGTTTTAGGTAGACATACCAAAAACTTTGTTCCTGAAAAATGGGATGCTATTAGTTCTAAATACATGACTAAAGCAGTTACCATGCGATTTGAACAAGATAAAAAATTTGCTAAGATGCTTACAGATAAGAAATATGAAGGTAAGACTTTCGTTGAAGCTTCACCTTATGATAAGATCTGGGGCATCGGTATGAAAGAAGATGATCCTGATGTTGAAGATAAGAGTAAGTGGCAAGGACAGAATAAACTCGGTAAATGCCTTACTGCTCTAAGGGATAAAGCTGTTGCAGGTAAGCTTGAAAATAGTAACGAATCCCTCTTCGCAGGACGTTCTATTTTTCATGAAATGTGGTAAATATAACAAGATAGTAGGACTCCTATGGGTCCTACTATCTTGCTAATATTCATTCATTTTTAGATATATATTACTTTCATGAACGATCTCAAACAACACTTAAAGGAGGTTATTATGTACGTAGAAAATCGTTACAACATTCGTTCTCAGAAGTTTCTGGAAATTTTAGCTGAAGAGAAACGACTGAGAGAACTCAAAGAAAAGTTTCCTATCGGTACCATTGCCTGGCATCGTGTATGGGACCAGCTCGATAAGGTTCTCAAACGAAAGAAAGCATACGAGGATGCTGTTCTGAGGAACAAGGAAGTCGGAGGAACCAAATGGTAAAAGGAGTTATTTATTCAAACATATCAAAAACCATAAAGTAGCCATCGGTTACTTAAAGAAGCCAATTACTCAGCAAAACTACGCTAAGGAGATGAATACATGAAAAGTATTCTTGAACAAAGCTTCAGTGAGCTGTATGCTCAAGTCGAAGAACGGGTCAAATGTATCAAACCCGTCAAGCAAATTGATACATTCACCAAGACATTAATGTGGACATCTATTAATGAGATTCTCATGGACGTTTTTGGTGGAAGTCGTTTCATGTGGATGATCCTCGACGATAGAGAATCGTTCAGTGTACAATTTGTTGATAGATATCGCACAGTCCTCTGCAAAGAGATCGTTGTACCATATGTCATACCAATCGAACGATTCGAGTGGCCAGAATCAGTAGATTGTTTACGACATATGTCGTATGAAGAGCTGCAACGGTTTTCAGATAATTGCAACGAACGTGGGATTACTAATGTTGATATTGGTCGGCACTATGGACAGTTTTCCACCTGGTTTAATACAATGTTGCGCAGACGCAAACGTGGGTCACTCTCCAGGGAAAAATGGAGAACGACCTGTGATGAAAAAATCCGTGCATGGGACGCTAAGAAGATAACTTGTTTTAAATTGGCGTATTTGTTGAAAAAGCATGATATTCCAATTTGTAAATATGTCTTTATGAAAATTACTGACTGTGATTCTCGTGTTTATGGGTATGCTCGTGCCGTTGATAGTACCGAAAGTACATTCAATGCAGCTAAGTCAATACACGATATTGATCACCCAGATGATGATACTGTGAAACTATTTTCACAGTACGTTAATGAGATAATAACTCAGTTAGAAGAAACAATTTGTCCCACCAAGCGTGTTAAGCATGGACGTGCATTCAACCAGTTATTTGGCAGATTAGGTGTCCGTGCACAGCCCGTGTATACCGATAGCTGTTGTACAGCCAAGCTCATATATTCAGAGGACTCTATAGACAAGATAAAAAATTACATCAACAAGTTAAAAACCTTAACAACCAAGGAGGTAAAAAATGATTGAGTTCAATGAAGTAGGAATCGACATGGTCAGATCACTGATCGAAAAATCCGCAACCAAACACGGTTTCGGAAATGAAGCCAAACAATTCCTCAAAGGACGCCCAATGGAACAGCTCAATGTCAGAGCGAATATGTTCTTATGCATCGGAATGAACAGTTCTGGTCAAACAGTTTCCATGAACAACATCTTCAGGTTCATCCAGAAAGGATGTAACCGGTTCTTCCTGTCGATCAAAAACAGATGGGAGTTGTCCGAGGACATGTTCAAAGCCAACTTGTACAAAGGAAAGTACAACTTGGCCTGTGACTACTATGTCGCAAGAGCTGTGTTTGATGCGGCTCTCATCGGCGACGATATTATCGATGAGTGGAATCTGATGAT
>JAFVPU010000016.1 GCA_017505165.1 Clostridia bacterium | reverse complement strand
TACATCCTGGTATTACACAAGATATTCAAACAAAAACAAAATAACAGTATTAATTGTCAACAGCGCAATCGTTGGCTATTACGTTTTATATAAAATTTCTAAGAAACTTTTAAAAGACATTTTAGATTTAAAATATAGCGGAGATTACGATTTCCCTGAAAGTGAATTAAACAAATCAAGAGGAGCAACTTACATTTCATCTTTGTTGGTCAAGCCAGAATTTAGAAAACACTCAATTCCTTTGTTGCATCAACTATATAATGATGTCAAAAAAATAAAAGAAATTTGTGCCATCGCTGTCTCTCCTATTGGAAAACGATTGTCTAAAAAAATAATGGATTGTGTTGGCAATATAAAAAATAGTGAAGTTTATTATAAAAATAACTAAAAATGGAAAAAGACTCGTTTGGACGAGTCTTTTTCATTTAAAAATTATTTTACAACACTCCAATTTTTTGTTATAATGTTTTTATGATTAAAGCAAAAGATTTAATAATGTATCAAGCAACCACTAGAGACTATAAGGTTGGAGATATTTTAAGATTTGGAAAAGAAAGAAACTTTCAAGCAGAAAGAGTTTTTGCAACCAATTATCGTATGGAAAAGGCAGAATTTAATATGCCCGAAATGTTTTTGAAACAAAAAATTAAAAACAAAAAATTCAAATTAAAACAAGATGAAATGCAAGCAATTTATGAAATTCTATTAAACTATGGTTTTTCAATGCGAGAACTTGGCTATGAAATTTGCAGACAACTATACTATAAGGATAGACCTTCAAGATTGACCTGTATGTTCTTGTGCGAAAAGCCCGAAGAAGCAAAGTGTTATCTCACAACCGCAACACAAAAAGGCAAATCATCTGACCCGAAAGTTATCGGCGTCAAATTAAATGGAAATTTGTTAAGAACAAGTAATTCGTTCAATATGCGAGGTGGCAAAAGTATTGATGAATTTATAGAACAGGCTCATGATTATTGGAAAGGTGTCGATAAGGACTTCGCTGACAAAAAAAGTATTGAATATCTATTTGAAGGCACTGCAGAAGTCATTGAAATAATTAGATATTAAGGAGATTATATAATGAAAGTAAAAGATTTAATATTGTATCATTCAGCAACTGACAGAAACTATAAAGTCGGAGATAAATTGCATTTTGGTGAACAATCTAATATACAAAAGTTTAATTGTTTTAATTTACAGTTTAATAAAGATGGCGAACCTTTACATAAACTAGGATTTGCAAATGCAAAAAAAGGAATATTTAAAAATAAAAGTTTAATGATTGATATGTCAAAAGCATTGAACAATTATGACTTTATTATGCGAGAGTTTGCCCTAGAAGAAGTTAGAAAACAACAATTCCCTAAATCTCCAAGTCGATTTAAATGTATGTTTTTGATTGATGACGAAGAAACTTGTTTGCACAATTTAGAAAGTCTACAAAACAGAACAAAAGGAAAATCTTTCCAAGCAATTAAAGTAAAAGTTAATGGTGACGCTCATTTTGTAAAAGATTATGGAATAAATAGATCTGGATTATCGTTTAATGAATATATGGAAGAGGCTGTAAAATATTGGAGTCAAGACCAAAATTCAAAATCAGCGACAAAAGAAATATTGTTTGTTGGAGACGTCGAAGTTGTTGAAATATTGAAAGAAATTAAGAGTGATGCTAAATAATATGGAAAAGTTGTCAAAAGCATTTTTAGAAAACTTTAACATGCCGATAAACTATAATTCGGTTATTAAAGATCTATCAAGAATTAGCAAAAGAAATTTTAAACTTAGCAAATGTAAATTTAATTTGAAAATAACTTTTGATGAAAGTAATTTGTTTGGCAAATCGGCAAGTATCAAAGATAATCATATTTCATTTAACAAGACAAGGCTTGATATATTGTGTGAGAAAAGAATAGATTGCCACGACAAAAATCATTTGTCTAACATGTATGATTTTTATAAATCTTTCAATGACACTAAATGCTCTGACCACGAAAAGTGCTTATACGAGTTTATGAATAAGTACATTCAAAACGGTTATGCAAAATATTTTACAAAAATAGGCAGTTTCAGAACTATAAAATACGAACTTTTAGAAACAATTTTTCATGAGAATGAACATGTTTTTCAAAAACAATATACAGAGTATTTTGACAACATCTCAAAATGCCCGAAAGACGCAAAAACTTTATTTTTAGTTTTCACAATGTTGTTCAACACGATATATGAATTTTTAGTTAAAAACAAAATCAAGTTTGATTACAAGGTAGAAAATTATATATTCCCAATTGAATTTGATGCTAGATACGAATCAATGACGAAATTAAATCAGGTAAAAGAAAAATATTTTGCAACTGACAAATTATTTTCACAATATATTATAAATAGTAGTTTGCTACCATATAATTTTGACAAAACAAAGACAGCTCTTCAAATCTTTGCGGATTATGAAAATTTATACAAACTATATTGCAAGAATACCACCACAAACAACTATCACGATATACATATTTTCATTTGCTCTGTCAAGAATATAATAATAGACGAAATTATCAGAAGATATGAAGAGATGCAAGATATTGTTGAAAAAAATAAATGTTAAAATAATACCCTGTGTTTTACAATAAAAAAAAGACTCGGTAACGAGTCTTTTTTTGTTTCAATTAACCACGGATACCGAGCTTTGCTTTCAATGCACGAGCTTTTTCGATATCGTTTGCTGACAAATAGTCTAATAATTTCTTTCTTGTAGAAACTAATTTGTTAAGACCACGAGTTGAGTGTTTGTCTTGCTTATTTGCCTTCAAGTGTTCAGTAAGATTTTTGATTCTTGCAGTGAGCAATGCGATTTGCACTTCAACTGAACCAGTATCTTTTTCATCTTTACCAAATTCTTTTACGATTTCAGCTTTATTAATCATACAATTTTCTCCTTTTATCATATTCGCCTATAACAATGTCGACGTTGGAGTTTCGCTCAACTATTGCCAAGGTACGCGTTTATTATATAAACCAAAACCGAAATTGTCAATAGTTTTCCACATAAAAAATCGATTTACACACAAAATACACAAGAGGAAATTATGAAAAAACTGATATTTGTTTCAATATTCACTTGTTTTAGTTTGTTTTGTTTGTGCTTAATTTTGCCGAAAGTGAAAGAAATCAACAATCTTCCAAACAACATGATAATCACCTATGAAGAAATCAAAGATTTGAATAATAATGATGAGTATTCGTCTGCAATTACTTTTTCTTTGCCAAAAAATCTAGATGTTGCAAGCGGAGAGGAAATAACAACAACACAGATGACAGTCAAATTGTTTGGAATAATTCCAATCAAAAAAATGAACGTTAAGTTATTAAATAACACTGATGTTTATATCGGTGGAGAAACTGTTGGGTTCAATTTGTTCAGCGATGGAGTCATATGTGTTGGAAGCAATTCAGTAGTAACAAAGGAAGGTTTAATTGAACCAACTGTTAATACCGAAATAAAAGACGGGGATGCACTCATCAAAATTGAAGATGCAGAAATTGATGAAATTCAAGATATAGATAGAATAATCAATCTTCCGATATATGCTGGAAAAGAATTGAAGTTGACTCTCAAGCGAAATCACGAAGAAATTATAACCAAAGCAACACCAGTATACGACCTCCTTTCACAAAGATATAAGCTTGGCCTATGGGTGAGAAATAATGCTAGTGGTGTCGGAACACTCACATATATCAAACAATCTGATTTTCGCTTTGGAGCAGTCGGCCACCCTATTATAGACACAAGTCTAGGTGAAAACTTTGAAGTTAATAATGGAAAAATTTATAAATGTAAATTGTTAGGAATTAAAAAAGGAGAAAAAAACAATCCTGGAGAAATACGATCAACAATCAACCTTGGCGAAAACGCAATCGGTGTTGCTGACACAAATTGCAAGTACGGTGTATACGGAAATATTTTGAGCAAAAACTTGATTGATGCCGACCGAACTTCGTCTCTTGGTGGAAGAATGTCGGTCAAACTTGGCGACGCACAGATATATTGCTCTGTTGATGGAGTTGTCAAAGCATATGATATCAAAATCATCAAAACCAACAAACAATCTCATGCTGATGATAAAAGCATGACAATCAAAATTACAGATAAAGAATTGTTAAATAAAACCGGCGGAATAATTCAAGGCATGAGTGGAAGTCCGATTGTTCAAAACGGAAAAATTGTTGGAGCTGTAACACACGTACTTACCAGCGACCCAACTCGTGGATATGGCGTATATATCGACTAGATGATTGATAATTAATAATTACGATAGTCATATTTGGCTATCGTTTTTCGTATATTTAGTGTATTTTACATGTAGAATATGCCATATTTATATATTTTTTATAAAAAAATAATAAAAATTTGCAAAATTATGTTGACAAAATAATTTCAAAGATTTATATTTGATTTCAGAATATATAAAAGGAGGGCTTCGACATGAGCAAAATAATGTTAAACACTGTTAAAGTTTTAAAAACAACAAAATTTAATATTATAGTTTCGCTTATGTAATAGGCTCATTTTGTCATGATTGCTAGCCATTGCCTGAGCAGTGGCTTTTTTATCGAGAAAGACAAAATTTCCATTTCTAGTTCATGATAAAATTTTAGTCATGGCAAAATACCTTTATGCGAGACTGTAAAATCTAAAATAAAGGAGAAAATTATATGAAAGCAAAGAAAATTGGAATAATGTATTACTTGAAGCGTTATAAATTACAAGTATTCTTATTCTGTTTGTGTATTGCTGTATCTTGTGCCTTTGACTCGTTGTCTGTGATTTTGATCGCAAACAGTTTGACAAAAATCACTGCCGGAAATCTTGAAGGCGGACTTAGATTGATTATGTATTGCCTTTGTCTGTGTTTGCTAAAACGTGGATGTTGGTATTGGTCAAACTATCTATATTATAAATATTCAAATATTTTATGTGGAGAAATAAGTCAAGATTTGACAAAGAGATGCTTTGAGTTATCTTCATCAACTTTCAGTGAAAATAATTCAGGATCATTTGTTCAAAGAATTATCAACGATCCACAACAAGTAGTCGGACAATTGGCTGATTTGGTTGACTTAATTGCAAACTTGTTGTCTGCATTGGCAATCGTAATATACTTAATATGCTTGGACCCAATCATTGGAACAATCTATATTGTAGTAATATTCTTATTGTTCTTACTAGAAAGGTTGAGACTCAAGATGAGAAAGAAAAACCGTTTGTCTTACAAAAAAATTGCTGACAAAACATATTCTTTAATTCAAGAAGTTGTGCAAAGTGAAAAAGATATCAAAGCACTTAACCTTGAAAACAAACTATCTGAAACAACCAAATCAGAACTTGACAAGATGAAAAATTCAAACTATCACTTCAGTATGACCGATTGCTCTTTCTGGTCTGCAAGAAACTTATTTGTTGAAGTTTTCGGTTTGTTGATTTTAGTCTTGGGTGTCAAGATGATGGAAAGAGATTTGATAACAATGTCAATGTATATACTTATCTTCTCGTACAGAAATGATATTTATCAAGTAGTCTGGTGTTCTGGAACAATTGCACAGATCTTCACCGATATTGGTGTCCATAGTTCAAGAATGTTCAGTTTGTTTGATGAAAATGTTTATCCGACCGATAAATTTGGAACAAGAAAAATCAGACAAATGAAAGGTAAAATCGAATTCAAAAAAGTTGGTTTTGCCTACACAGAAATCAAGGAAGATGAAGAAGGCAAGAAATCAAAAAAGAATAAGAAAAAAGAAATTCAACGTATCAAAAAAGATCCTATATTCACCGAGTTGTCATTTGTAATCGAACCAAATTCAACCGTCGCATTTGTTGGAAAAAGCGGAAGCGGAAAATCAACAATCTTATCCCTTATCTCAAAAATGGTAGATGTTGATTCTGGAAAAATTTTGATCGACAATGTCAATATCAATGATATAGAGAAAAACTGCTTGAGAGAAAACTTGTCTTTAATCAATCAATTCCCTTATATATTCGACATGACCATCAAAGAAAATCTCTTGTTGGTCAAAAAGGATGCAACAGACGAAGAAATTATAGATGTGTTGAAAAAAGCATCTTTGTATGATGATGTGGAAACAATGCCAAACGGAATCAATACAAAAGTTGGTGAAAGTGGCGTGAAGTTAAGTGGTGGACAACGTCAAAGACTTGCGATTGCAAGAGCTCTGCTCAAACAATCAAAAATCATTATATTTGATGAAAGTACATCTTCTCTTGACAACTTTGCTCAAAGCAAAGTTCAACACAGCATTGAAAATCTCAAAGGTGGACATACTGTAATTATAGTTGCACACAGATTGTCAACAATCAAGAATGTAGACAAAATATTCTTCCTTGATGAAGGCAAGATTATTGCAAGCGGAACATTTGATGAATTGTTCAAAAACAATCAACAATTCCAAGATATGTTCTTGATAGAAAACATCTAATAAAAAAACTAGGCACTTTGCCTAGTTTTTTATTTTCTTACTAAATTATTGATGTAAATATAAAAGCGAATAATAAACAGAAGAATACTATAACAGAAAGTACAGCACTAACAATTCCTGTTATTCCAACTGCCAAATCATATTTGTGTGCAGTTCCTTTGATATCTTCTTCGGCCATTTCTTGTTTTTTCTCATCACTCAATTCTTGACCAGAAATGGTTTCGATTGTTTTTTCTTCGATTGTGTCATGAATTTGATTTAATGCTTTCATTTTCATTCTGTGTCTTAAGGCAACAATAGCAGTAATCATGCTTTCTTTTGGAAACATAAAAATTGACAAACATCCTGCTATACATAAAATTTTAATAGGCCACAAATCACTAAATGGTACTTTAAATGCGCCCCATAAACACAGAATTGGCACCACTGCATTGAAAATAACTGTTATTAATTCGCCAGAAGTACCATGCTTTCTACTTTTCTTTGCATAGTCTTCTTCTTTTTTCTTATATCTAGCACCAAACCCAAAGAACCATTTCAAAAATTTCATATTTTTCTCCTTAAATATTAAGACATTTTTATTTTTTTCAAAGATAAATCGACACAAATAATCATCTTAACATGAGAACATTATAGCATATTTTATTAAAAATGGTAACGATTATTTTATAATTTAATAAAAAACTAGGTCTAAGCCTAGTTTTTATTTTATGATAACTGAGTTATTACTAGATATCCGTTGATTCCGTCGTCATCAATGAATGTGACAGGTCCACTTGAAACAATTTGAATATTCAGTGTACTTGTGGCAGTTGGCGCTTCTAAGATAATACTTCCGCTTACCATAGTATTATTTTCCAATCCTCTTGCGCTTCCTGGAACTTCTGCTCCGTCCAAGAACAACGCAACATAATCGCTTGCAGATGCTCCGCTTGCAACGTACACACCGTAATCAACTTTATAGAATCCTTCATTTTCAAGAGTGACAATTCCTGTGGCAGTGTCTATTGTCATATTTTCGACTGCAGCAATATTAGTCAATGGGAAAGAATTGTTATCAACAGATTGTTCTTCGGTTGTATAGAAAGACCCAAAACTTGCAGTAGTTCCTGCTGGACCAGCGGGACCTTGAGGACCTATTGGACCTTGTTCTCCTTGTGGTCCTTGTGGGCCTGCTGGACCGATTGGGCCTTGAGGGCCTGTTGCCCCGGTTGCACCTGTAGCACCCGTTTCGCCTTGTGGACCTTGAGGTCCGATTGGTCCGGTTGCACCTGTAGCTCCTGTCTCACCTTGAATACCTTGAGGGCCTGCTGGACCGACTGGACCTTGTGGACCTGCTGGACCGACTGGACCAGTTGCACCTGTCGCACCTGTGGCTCCAGTTGCTCCTGTAGCACCGACTGGACCTGGAATACCCTGAGGACCTTGTGGTCCGATTGCTCCTGTAGCGCCTGTTGCACCCGTTGGACCTACTGGACCTTGCGGACCGGTTGGGCCGATTGGTCCTTGCGGACCTACCGGACCTTGTGGTCCTACCGGTCCTGGATTGTTTGTGAATATTATTCGATTGATTTCATTTCCTTGGATTGGATTTCTCCACGGAAAACGATTTTCACAACAATTATTGTGATTGTTATTATTTCTACAACAAAACATTTTTTCTCCTTAAGATAGATCTCTCTATCTAATACATACTATGAAAAATTTTATATTTTGTTTTTGTGTCAAAATCGACATATCACCGGCATAAAATATGTATGTTAAATTTTTTTGCCAACCTGTTCTCCCCCATAAAACAAAAAAAAGGAATTTTTATTTTCCTTTTGATTCTTACTATAGCAATGCTAGTGCTTGGCATAATAAGTGGCCGACACCTTGATAGTGGAGTAATTTCAATTGATTTAAGCAATGTACCATACATTAAATTTATCTCCAAAAAGGGTGGATTTGTATCATTGATTTTCAATTCTCTGATTTCCCTTTCGATTTTATACTTAATTATATGGATTTGTTTTATAAAACCCTTCTTGTCTCCGATATCGCTCATCTTTTACTTCTATTTTGTATATAGTCAAGCAGTAATTTTTGTTAATATATTGCTTATATATGGATTCTTCAATGCCTTGATATTGCTTGTTTTTTTGCTTGCATATATGCTAGTTTTAATTTTTATATTTCTTTTGATTGTGTTGGAATTATTTTCTTTATGCAATTCACACAATTATTTCAAAACCTGTTTTAATCCAAGGAATTCAAATCTTTTGCATCTCACAATAATACTAATTTCAATTGTTTTGATATTTTCGTTTATGCTAATGTTTCTTCGTTCTTACATTATTCTTTTGATCTATTAAATAAAAATCCACTTAAAAATTAATTTCTTTTTGAGAATTCAAACAATGAAATTCCTACACTTATTGGAAGATTAAGACTGTCTATATCTTTTGAGTGCTTGATTACTACAGACTCATCATAGTCAAGCAAGAAATTCGGAAGACCGCTTGCTTCGTTGCCAAAAACAAGATCACAATCAGTTTTTTCAAAATCAAATTTACCTAATGTCTTTTTGCCATCAAGCATAAAGAAATATTTTTTATTTTTGCTAAAATTTAAATATTCTTCCACAGAGTCAAATTCTTGAATATTTAGGCTAAAAATTGCGCCCATACTAGCACGTACAACTTTTGGATTAAATACATCTACACATGGACGGACAATAATGATATTTTTCATACCAAAGCCAAGCGCTGTACGCATAATTGTTCCCATGTTGCCCATATCACTAGGATTCACCAAAACAAGATTATCGCCGGAATTTACTTTTGTTTCATATTTCTTGAATACTCCGACAACAAAACAATTTTCTTTGTCAGCAATACGATTTATAGTCTTGTCAGATTCGATAATTTTAATTTTTTTCTTTTTGCATAAATCAATCAATTTTTCAATTTCGACAGTTTTGTTCAATTTACTATGCAACAAAACACAAACGACTTGTTCACTTTTCTTATTGACCAATTCAAAAGTCGGAAAAGCACCGAAAGAAAACGAATATTCTCCGTCTTTTTTATACTTTTCAATTCTTTCATTGAATATATTACTCATAATTTCCTTATAAAATTATTATAACACAAAATTCTCATTTTGCAAATAAAAAATCGCAATTAGCTAAAAAGCCAAATGCGATATTTTCAGGGCTCCCGCAAGATGAATATCATAGCGGGAATAAGAAGTAACCGATTAAAAAATCGTGGTTGTTATGAAATAAAACAACACAAAAAAAAGGGCTCCCATAAGTGCTTGCACGCAATGGGAATAAGGAGTAACCGATTAAAAAGTCGTAGTTGTTTTATAATAAAAACAACTCGACTAAAAATCGAGTTGCGACGATGGCGCAGAGAACAGGATTTGAACCTGCGGATGCTTTCACATCGCACGCTTTCCAAGCGTGTGCGTTCGACCACTCCGCCATCTCTGCTTAACAAGACATATCATATTGTAATATTAGATTTTTGTCAAGAAAAAACTCTAAACTTAGAGTTAATTCAAAATCCATACCGCGAGATTAAGAGTTGTTGCAATACTGAGCCATGTTGGATAGATCAACAACCAATAATAGAAAGTTTTGTAGTTCTTGTTTAAATTTATTAACAATAAAACAGATGCAATCAAATTGAGAATAATTACAGCCAATCCAAGCAATTTTTGTTCCAAAGTGAAGAAAATGAGACACCACAAAATATTTAAAATCCCATTGATTATAAATAAAATCGCGGTTTCTCTTTCTAATTTTTCTCTACCTAAAATTCTATAAATCCCTACCGCCGTGATTGTATAAATGATAGTCCACACAACAGGTATAATCCAATTGGCTATCCAATCACCCGGTTTATGTAAAGTATTGAACCAATCCAAACCGATATTAACAAATATACTGCCTAACACCGCAACCACAACAACCGGCAAAACGCCATATAAAATTCTTTTACTTGTCTTCATACTTATATTATATATTCCAATTTTTCAATTATTCCAAAAATAAAATTATATTTTTTTACAAATAGACAATTGATAAATTTTGTGTTGACTTTATTTTCAAAATTCATGTGTATAATAGTATTGAAATCTTCAAAGGAGGTAAAAAATGAAAGATTTAGACAAAGTATTTGCAGAAAATATCGCAAACGAATATTCAGAGAAAAAAGACAGCAAAGTTGTAGCACTCAAAAAACTTGATAAAAAAGCAAAAATGCCTTCACTTGTATTTGGCTATACTTTTGGAAGTATTATGAGTTTGGTTTTAGGTGTTGGAATGTGTCTTTGCATGGGAGTTCTCGGAAGTGGCACAATTTCATTTGTATTGGGAATCGTTATTGGTATTATCGGTATAGCTGGTGTTACTGTTAACCCCGTTATTTACAACAAAATGCTCGAAAAAGGCAAAAAAAAATACGCATATGAGATCATAGAACTTGCAAAAGAAATCGCAAATGATTAATATATATTTATAGGATAAAAAATGAATCGATTTGAAAGTAAATATTTTAATACAGCACTTTTGTTTGATGAAGCATTATTAATTCTTTTGCAAAAGAAGGATTTTGAATTCATCTCGGTTAAGGAAGTCTGCGAAAAAGCTGGAGTAAATCGCTCCACTTTCTATTTGCATTACGAAAACACAAAAGATTTACTTCAAGAGTGCGTGGATATGGTAAATAAAAAATTCAAAGATTCCTTTGGCGGAAACTTAAACGATAAAATTAAGATAAATTCAAACAATCTTGAAGATTTGGTTTTTATAAACTCACAATTTCTGATTCCTTATCTTGAATTTACAAAAGAAAATAAATTACTATTCAAAGCTTACTACAAACATCCAGAATTATTTAATGTAAAAAATATTTACAGCAAAATGTTTGAAAACGTATTCAATCCTATTCTTGAAAAATTTGGATTCTCAAAAGAGGATAATGAATATATAATGGCTTACTATATAAACGGAATTTCAGCAATCATCATTAAATGGGTTGAAAATAACTGCAAAGAAAGTATTGAAAAAATACAATCAATAATCATGAATTGTGTCAGACCTTACGATAATGAAAGAATTGGTAAAAAATAAATTTTTAATGACACATTCTTATTACTCAATATATACTTGTACAAATTTATAATATGAAAAATAGTTTGAACAAAACAAAAATATTTAATTGGAAGAGATTTGGTTTAAGCATTTTATATCCACATATTGCTGTGCTTATATGCTTTTTGCCAATCTCTATTTTATTTTTGATTATGTCTTTGATATATCTAGATTCAACATCTTTGCTTGCTATACTTTCGTATTTATTTTCTTTTTATTCTTTGTTGATTTTGTGTTTTAGAATACCTAGAATAGTAATGTTTTTCAAAGAAATGAAAAAACAAAACAAATTTATGCAAAGATGGAGCAATGATGTCAATTTGAGAATAAACGTTTCTTTATATTCATCATTGATTTGGAATGTAGCATTTGCTTCTTTTCATCTCGTACTTGGCTTTCATCACAAATCATTCTGGTTTATCTCAATGTTTGCTTATTATCTGATTTTAAGTATTATGAGATTCTTTTTGGTAAAACATACCTCAAAAAATAATTTAAACAAACAAAAAAATCAGGAAATAAAAAAATCAATAATTTGTGGTTGGTTGCTTATTCCTATGAATTTGGCTTTAGCAGTAATGATATTTTTATGGTATATTGGAACAAAACTTTCAGTCATCATATGATCACAGTAATAGCAATGGCAGCATATACCTTTACCACTTTTACCTTTGCGATAATAAATTTGGTAAAATATAAAAAATATAACAACGCTGTTTATTCTTCTGCAAAAACAATATCATTGATTGCTGGTTGTGTTTCGATTTTAACCTTGGAAACAGCAATGCTAACAACCTTTGGAACAACAGAAAGTCGATATTTTAGAAACATAATCATATCTCTTACTGGTTTTGCAGTTGTAAGTTTTGCAATAACTATGGCAATCATTATGATTATAAAAGGAAAAATTAATCTAAAGAAAAACAAGCAACCTAAAATTTAGGTGCTTTTTTTATTGTACATTTTTTAAAAAACTCTATCAAATATGATAGAGTTCTCTTTTAATCTGTAACTTTTTTATCCCAAGACTTTTGACTACAATGAGGACATTTCATATATCTTGTCCAACCAATATGCATTGCTAATAATGTTTGCTTATAAGTAGGAACATATTTCTCATGACACAATTTACATTCATAATGTCCAGCAACTTGCTCAATTCGAATACATACGAACATCATAGCCAAGAATTGTGCAAAGCCAACAACAATCAAAACAACTCTTAACCATGTCGGCATGTCTAAATTTGCAGCAATCAGAATCAATACAAACATGAAAGCTAGACTAAAAATTCCAAACATAATTTCGAATTTGAGAAGTCTTTTGTCTGATTCTTCTTTTTCTTTTTTTATCATAACTAATTCTTCTTCTAATTTATTTTTCTTTTCCATACATTCCTCCAAAATTATCAAATTATTTAGAATGAGATTTTTTCAAATATTCATTGATGAATGGAGTAAGTTCTCCGTCCATAACGGCCTGAACATCACTTGTTTCAAAGTCTGTTCTATGGTCTTTAACCATTGTATAAGGTTGGAACACATAACTTCTGATCTGACTTCCCCATTCAATACGTTTGAGATCACCTTTGATTTCGTTCATATTTTGACGTTGTTTTTCTTCTTCAAGAGCAACCAGTTTGCTGGTCAAAATCCTCATTGCATTTTCTCGGTTTTGCAATTGGCTTCTTTCATTTTGACAAGTAACTACTATTCCTGTTGGAATGTGAGTGATACGAATAGCTGTTTCTACCTTGTTCACATTTTGTCCGCCTGCACCGCTACTTCTGTATGTGTCAATTCTGAGATCTTCCTGCTTAACTTTGACTGCTGTTTCTTTTGAAATCGCAGGCACAACTTCTACTGACGCAAAACTTGTGTGTCTACGTTTGTTGCTATCAAAAGGACTGATTCGAACAAGTCGGTGAACACCCATTTCACTTTTAAGTTTTCCGTATGCATATTCTCCTTTGATCCACAAAACTATAGTTTTAAGTCCAGCATCATTTCCTTCAATTTTGTCAACTATTGAGCAATCAAATCCATTTTTGCTTGAATACATTTTATACATTCTGCTGAGCATAACAACCCAATCTTGACTCTCAGTTCCACCCGCTCCAGCATGAATTGTAATGATCGCATCATTGTTGTCATATTTTTCATCAAGTAATGTTCTTACATTCAATTCACTTATTTTTTCTCTCAACTCAAGCATCTCAGAAAATGCCAAGTTTAACAATTCAATATCAGTATCTTTCTCAAGTTCTTTCACAGTTTTGATAAGTTCAGTTAATTGGTTTTGAAGTTTTGTTACAGTGTCAAAAAGTTCTTGCAAAGACTTTATCTCTTTGTTCGTCTGCATTGCATAATCGAGATTGTTCCAAAATGAAAGAGATTCTCTTTCTTTCAAGAGAGCCATCAATCTTTCCTTTGTTTGTTCAAGGTTGAGACAGGATTTTGTAAGTTCAAATTTTTCAACCAAAAACGCCAATTCGTCGCCAATATTTTCTATATTCATATTTATATATTACACGAACAAGCAAAAAAAAGCAAACAAATCTACCAACACAACAAAAAAAGACTTTTGACAAAAATAAATCATATGTTTCATCAAAAATCTTTGTAATTAGTTGATCACGACATCTTCATCTGCATGATTGATCAAAAATTCCATTTGACTTTTCACCACTTCTTGAGTTACCGGTTTGTAACCATGATATTCCAGACAAACGTTGAAACCGTTTTTCATCACAGCCTTCAAAGAATGTACATGTCCATATAAATTGAACATATCTTTCCTTGTGTCTGTTGGTTTGTGAACAAGATTTATCGGTCTACCAAAATATTTTTCTTCCAGAATATAATTCTTTTCATAAACCTCTTTGAATCCAAGACGCTTGAGTCTTCTTCTGAATTTTTGAAAATCCTTACCAAATTGATCTCTTTCATAATTTCCACAAATCAACACAACTTTTCCATTAAGCATTTTGATGGTTTCATATTTTCCAAAATCACCAAGATGATACACTACGTCATTTTCGCCAACCATAGCATTCCAATGTTTGACAAATTCGTGATCTGTTTGTTCATACGAAGTGTATTCAAATTCCTTGTTTCTCACTTTGTCTTTTTGACAGAAATGAGTGTCTGATATGAAAAACATTTTTCTCTTGAAGACATTTTTTGGCGCATTCTCAATAGTTTTCAAGAAATCCAACCAAACAGAATTGTTGCTTGATCCATCATAAACATAATTAACCATCTTGTCTTCTGCTATCTTCTTTTGTTCTTTTAAAAGATAGTTTGCAGGAATAGTTTTTGTTCTAAACAAATTTTTGTTTTTCAAATACGCAATTGCAGATATATCATAGATATATTTCATTCCTCGATTTTCTTTTTTGCTGAAATATTTGTCCATCAATCTATAAAGATGTCTGCCAATAGAATTGATTGCTACATGTTCTTTGATTTCATAGATACTTGTAGCATTAAACTTGCCAATATAACTTGGTATAACCGTCATTTTGACACCACTTTTGATGACTTGTTCAAAAGCTTTTTTGTCATCTCCATAGTTTGTGTCATTAAATTTGTCCATCAAAACACTTTTTGTGCCCAACCAAACGAGTTCTATTTTTTTGATTATTTTTGGTTCGTGTTTTATTGCGATTGCAATATTTGTAAGTGTTCCCAAACATGCAATGTATGTCTTTCTATTTTTCATTGCAATTTCAATTATTTTATTGACTGCATCACTTTTTTTAATATATCCTGAATCTACAAATCCAAGCGATCCCTTAAATACTTTACTCGAACTTTTCTTGGTCAAACGGCAGATTCTTTTTGCTTCAAAAAAGCTATCAATCATTCCATCAAAAATTGTTTGCGCTTTTTCTTTCTTTTTGAAAGGGCAAAGAGTGATCGCTTGAACATCAAACTCTTTGGTTGTAAGCGCATATACAAGAGCAAATTGATCATCAATATCGGTCATCAAATCTGTATCGACAATAACTTTTTTCATCTTTTTCCCCTATGCTTTCAGCTTTATTCTATAAAAAATCTTTAGTTTTTCCAAACATTTTGGCAGTCTATTTTAAATTATAATTATATTTTTATATATTTAGGACTTGCTTTTTTGTTTTTTTTGTGTTATAATGCGGGCGTTAAAAGAAGATTTTAACGTAACGCATCCATCTTCAAGTCGAATTTGAACGGATGTGTCCTTACCTGAATTTCAGGTCAAAGTCCACAAGGAGGTTTATATGAACACTTACGAATTGATGTACATCATTCCAAGTCAATCATCTGATGAAGATAAAGAAGCATTGATCGCTCTTGTCAACAGCATGATTGAAAAAGATGGTGGTAAAATCGAATCAGTTGAGCGTATTGGTAACAAGAAACTCGCTTACGAAATCGATAAAAAGCACGAAGGTTATTATGTTCTTGTTAATTTCACAGCTGATGCAGTTGTACCTAACAAGCTTGGCTCATTGCTTTCTATCACTACAGGCATCATGAGACATATCATTGTTGCTAAATAATTTTGAGGGCTTCACGATTTGCGTGAGGTTATAAGGAGAATAATTATGAATAAAGTTTATTTGATTGGAAATTTGACAAGAGACCCTGAGTTGACAACAACTCCTACAGGTGTTTCAGTATGTCGTTTGTCTATTGCTGTAGGCAGAAGATTTACTAATGCAGAAGGAAGCAGAGAAACAGATTTCTTCAACATTACTGCTTGGAGAGGAACTGCTGAAAATTGCAACAAATTTTTGAAAAAAGGAAACAAGATTGCTGTCTCAGGCTCAATTCAAACAAGAACTTATGAGCGTCAAGACGGAACAAAAGGCTTTGCTGTCGATATCGTAGCCGATGAAATTGAATTTTTATCATCAAAAAATGACAATAGCGGAAGCGAAGGTGGAATGAACCTTGGCGGAGCAGCTAGTGATGAAACTATTGCTGATTTGCAACCTGTCAGTGATGATGATTTACCATTTTAATAGGAGATAAACATGGAAGAAATAGTTGAAAATGTTGAAGCAGTTGAAGAAGTTAAGGCTGTTGAAGAAACTAAGCCAGTTGAAAAGAAGAAATTCGTAAAATCTCACAGACCTATGAAGAAAAAAGTTTGTATTTTCTGTGAAGACAAAAACTGCAAATCAATTGATTATAAAGACGTAAACAGACTTAGAAAGTTTGTTACAGAAAAAGGTAAAATTTTACCAAGACGTCAAACTAACACTTGTGCTAGACACCAACGTGAACTTACAGTTGCTGTTAAGCGTGCAAGAAATATCGCATTGTTACCATTTAGCGGTGATTAATATACACAAAAAGGAATACAAGTTTTGTATTCCTTTTTTAATAAAAAAAGAGTTAAGAAACCTTAACTCTTTTTGTTTAACTAGCCAAGACTGTATCGAGAACTTTGATATCACCTTTTTTATTTGTTATAGTCAAACTATTTTCACTGCTTCCTCCATTGATTTGAACTATGTCTGGAATACTGTCTTCGGTATATCCTCCAGATTGTTCAAACTCAAGGAAGTTGACATTTATTGAACCTGTTGTTCCGGTTGCAGATAAATTAAACTTTGCATCTTTATTGATAACTACTGATATGTCTCCAATATTTCCAGAAATTGTACTTGCTTTCAAAACATTGTTCATTTCTATATTGGCTCTACCTTTGTTTGAGATCTTTAATTTTATATTATCTACCCCATGAACACTTACTTTTCCATTGTAATTTTTTAAATCAACAGATCTATAAGTAGTATCTTTTGTATATGAATCCAGATCAGATTTGAAAGTAATATCAATATTACCATATTCATTTTCTGCGGTTACTAGTTTTGTAGCATTATTTACAACTATATCACCTTCGATAGATTTCAATCTGATTGCTTCGTTTGCATTTTTCACTTTAATACTTCCGGTGTCTGTTTCAATACTTGCTGCTGGACAATTAACATTCGTTACTTCAACTTTTCCTGATTTTGTCAATGTAATTGAACATCCTTTTGTTATTGTTCCGATATTCACATTGGTGTCTTCAGATACAATGTTTACAATATCCGCTGTTCCAACAGAATATCTTCCACCAGCATTTACTTTTGCTGTAAATATTTCACAAGATTTAATTTCAATTGTTCCGCCTTTATTTTTATTTACAGTTACGTTTTTGAAACTACATTTTGGAGCAACCAAATCTCCAGCAGACATACTCAATTCGATATCGTTATTGTTTAATTTAACATTGCCTTCCATGTAGCACTTTGCTTTTGACAAATTCAAATCAATGCCTTGCGATATCTCAAGATTTTCCAAGTACAAATTACCTGTATTGGTAGTGTATTCAAACTCTTTAACTTTGAGTTTCGCACTTGTGAGGTATGTTTTAGAAGATGCATTATTCAATGTCAAATTGTAACTTTTGGTTTGAGGAAGATATAATTCAATGTATGAATCATTTTTCCATGCAAAACCATGTGGTTCACTAACGTTCATATCCAAAACACTGCCAGTTATTGTTGCGTCTAATTTTACTTCACTATATTTTTTCTTCACAAACCCAAGCGTATTTGCGTATATTTTTACCGATATATTCTTTGAATCTGTAGGTACAATTCTCACCTCATAAGCACGAGAAGACAAATCTATCGTTTCAATCTTTTCTGCATTATATGCCTGAGAACGATAAACTTTGTTCAATGAAATATAATCAATGCCAAACAATGTGGCGTTTGGAATAAAGAACAAATACAAAACCCCAACCATTGCGAGGCCTAATGTTGCAATCAATGCAATAATTATAAATCTAAAAATACCTTTCATATTTTTATTTTAATATTAAATAAATGTTTTGTCAATAAATTTGATAAATTATTAGTTTTTATATAGTTGCAAAATTTTCTTTTTAGTGATATAATTGCTTGCGTATTAAAAATAAAAGGAAAATTATGAAAATTACTAGTAAAGAATTAAGAAATAAATGGCTAAGTTTCTATAAAGAACGCGGACATGTAGATTGTGGCGCAGTTTCTTTAATTGGAGATGGATCAACCGGTGTTATGTTTAATGTTGCCGGAATGCAACCGCTTATGCCGTATTTGTTAGGTGAAAAACATCCAATGGGAACAAGACTTTGCAATGTTCAAGGTTGTATGAGAACCGTTGATATAGAAGAAGTTGGTGATGAAAGTCATTTTACTTTCTTTGAAATGATGGGAAATTGGAGCTTGGGTGATTATTTTAAAAAAGAAAAAACCAAGTGGACAGTTGATTTCCTTACAAAAGAAATTGGTTTAGACATAAACAAGTTGTGCACAACAGTTTTCGCTGGAAATGAATATGTTGAAAAAGATACTGAGATCGTTCAATACCTTTTGGATGCCGGAATAAAAAAAGAAAACATTTTCTTTTTAAAAGAAAATTGGTGGGATCTTCCTGGAACTGTTAATACTCCTTGTGGTCCAGATAATGAGTGGTTTTATCCTTTAAATGACACACCTTGTTCTCCAACTTGTAATGCAACTTGCGAATGTGGTAGATGGGTTGAGATTGGAAACGATGTGTATATGCAATATTTGAAAAAAGAAGACGGAAGTGTTGAACTTTTAAAAAATAAAAATGTTGACACAGGTTTTGGTTTTGAAAGGTCGCTAATTTATATCAATGGTTTGACAGATGGGTATAAAACTGACTTGTTTGTTGACGTAATTGAACATATAGAGAAATCAACAGCTTTAACATATGGCGAGAACAAAGAACAAACCAAATCTATGCGTATCATTGCAGATCATATCAGAACGTCTGTAATGCTTATTGGAGATAGAAATGGTATTTTACCAAGCAATGTTGGTGCAGGATATATTTTAAGAAGAATATTGCGCAGAGCTGTGCGTTATGCAAACAAAATAAACTTAAATGTTTGTGAACTTGCTAATGTTGCAAAAATATTTATTGAAAAAGTTTATAACGAAGCTTATCCACTTTTGGTTGAAAAAGAAGAATATATTTTAACTGAAATTAATAAAGAAATTGATAAATTTTCAAAAGCCCTTGAACTAGGAACTAAAGAATTTGAAAAAGTTATCAACGGTATTGAAAGAAAAAATCAATTTATGAAACAATCAAACCCTGACTATATTGAAGAAAAAACTATCAACGGAAAGTCTGCGTTTAGATTGTTTGACACTTTCGGATTCCCTATTGAAATGACTATCGAAATGGCTGAAGAACGAGGATTTAATGTTGACAAATCTGGTTTTGATGAAGCGTTCAAAGCTCATCAAGAATTGGCTCGTACTTCAAGTGCAGGTTCTTTCAAAGGCGGACTTGCTGATGGCAGTGAAGAAACAGTTAGATTGCATACCGCATGTCATATGTTGTTGGCAGCATTGAGAAAGAAGTTTGGCACTCATATTGAACAAAAAGGTAGCAATATTACAAGCGAAAGATTACGTTTCGATTTCAATTTTGACAGAAAATTGACAGACGAAGAAGTTGTCGAAATCGAACAACTTGTCAACGACGAAATCAAAAAATGTACTCCTGTTGAAAGACTTGAAATGAGTTTCAAACAAGCCAAAGAACAAGGTGGCTATGGTGTACACAAAGCAGACGAAAATGAAACTGTTTCAGTTTATAAAATCGGAGACTTTGATTTCCAAATCTGTGGCGGACCTCATGCAAAAAATACAAGCGAACTCAAAAATTTCAAGATCAGTAAGCAAGAAGCTGTTTCTGCAGGTGTGAGAAGAATCAAAGCCATCATTAATTTTTAATTATAAAAATAAGGTATTGAAAAATACCTTTATTTTTTTGTTGTAAATAAAAAATAAATCTTTAATTTGTTGGTTTTTTTTCTCATTAGTGGTATAATATCTTTATGCATAATAGGGGCAAATTTATATTAATGAATATTATCAGTGCAATTACATCTATTCTTATTGTCGCTGTTACTTTTTTGCTTATTTTCAATATTTGTTTCAATTTCATTTACACAAAACGTGATGTCAGAGGATTTTCAATGCAACCTACACTTAATGCTGAAATAACCGATAGAGAAAAAGATGGCGACGTTGTGTATGTGAACAAATTTGCTGAACCTGAAGTTAATGATATTGTCGTTGCTGAAGTAAAATGGAATTCATCTTCGGTCATAAAACGCTTGGTTGGAAAACCTGGAGACATAGTGAAAATTGCTGCTGACGAAAACGGATATTCTCTCTATTGCAACGATAGATTGTTGTATACTAGACCGGCTGATGTAAATACAATATCGTACTGTTCAAAAACTATGGGCTATATAAAATATCATGACAATGCTTATTACGATCAAGACAATAACTTTTGTGTTGAATTACAAGATGATGAATATTTCTTAATGGGCGACCACTGGATGGGATCTATGTTAGATTGTCTGAGCAAAGGCCCTGTAAAAAAGTCTGAGATTATTGGCCGAGTTGATATTGTTGTAGAATATACTGAAGACAACAAAATTTTATCATTAGGTAAATCTTTTATAAATCTGATATTTGGCAAAAAAGTTAGTTTGTAATAAAAAGAGAGCGACAAGCTCTCTTTTTACTAATTTATTTGGTTGTTATTTCTTGCTTTGAGCGAGTTCAAAAAGTTTTGTAATAACAAGTTTAATTTTTTCTTTATCTTTAATCATTGTTAATTTGTTATCACCATTGTTTTGAAAAACAAATGTTCCATTTGCCATTGTTTCTGCATCAGCAGAGTCAAGACATGCAAGAATATAATCTTCATACATAAACAAAATATTAAACTTTTCTCCTGCAATATCTATCTTATCGCCAATCTTCATTATACCCCCTTTATATCCTCTTCTTCATTTTTCTTTTCGTCTTCTAATAATTTTTCATTTTTCTTTTTCGCATTTTTTAGCATTAAAGGTAAATATTTTCCCAAAAACGCTCCTACACCAGCTCCACCCAAACTTGCTAATGTAATATATAATGCTATTGCTTCTTTAGATATTTCATTTTCCTTTTCTGTTTCTTTTATTCCTAAAGATTGTGTTATGTCAAGATATATTGAATTATCTCTCACCCAGTTGTCAATATTATATGTTGCATGATACAGATTGGTTGCTCTTGTATATAAACTCTCATACATATTTTGTTGTTCTTTGTTCATTTTTACTTTTAAGCTTCGAAAATCTTCAAAAGTTCCATTACGCCAATAACCATCTTCAAAATATTGTTCCCTATAATCCTCAACAGATGTTTCTCCTACATAATTTTTGATATTTAAACTATTAAAGAAATTTCTCACGTCATCAATTAATTTATCGCCCGTTTCGTTTATATTTTCAGTCATTTTGGCATATGAAGGTGAACCATCTTTTGTTATATCTCCAAGTGATGACTTATATTTATTTTCAATAATAGATTTATATTCTTCATATTCTTCTGCAATTACTTCATCAGCTTTGTCTCCCAAAACTTGTCCACGATTGACAACGTCTAAATATTCTTCTTTGAAATAATTTAAATAATTTACAATATTAGAAACATCAACCTCTTTAAGATCTTCTTTTCCAACCTCTGTTTCATCTCCTCTAGTATCTTCTATATTATTGCCCGGGGTTATAGTAGTTTTTTCATAGGAATTGTCATTAAATATATTTGCTATCGCTCCAATAGACAATCCCACAGCAAGGAGAGCTGCTACTATAAGTGCGATCATTTTGGGTGATAATTTTCTATGAATTTTGTTTTGTTTTTTATATAATTCATTATGCAATTTTGAATTTTCAGTAATCACACGAGATAAAACTTCTATCAATTGCTCTGTAACACTTTTGGGTAACATTTTAACAAAATCCACATCTGTGGGAAATTTTCCATCAATTTTGAACATTTCATTTCGACTTGTTGAAGCTTTTGCTCTTTTGGATTTTTTGCTTACATTCTCTTCGTCTCCATGGTTTATTATTGGAACATTCCCCATCCATTTTTGATCACCATCTCCATAAATTGTAAAGATATTAGAATTTTTGTATTCGTTAGCCACACTATTAAGAAGATTTATAGATTTGTTATCTCTATCTCCTATCATCTCTTTTATATCTTCTATCTTATTTTCAAATTTATCTAATTTTTTTCTGTCATCAATTGTTTTGTTATTGAGAGATTCTTCAGTTTGTTCTGCTTTTCTTTCTTTATTTAATTTTTCTACAAGAACGGCGTTTTCAGAAAGAGTGTCAGTAATCATTTTTATAATCTCATCAGTATTGTCCCCCAATGGCAAAACAGTTGTCATAACTTGATTTTTATAAGCATCTGGAATCTGTATGTCCATTAAGTTCGTTTTTCCATCTGAACCTAAAACATGAAAATCTTTGATCCACATAGAACCATCTTCGTGTTCTGTTATTATAGGTTTCTTCTTTTCATCGCTATCTAAAGCTCCAAAAGATTCATACAACCTATTTAACATATTAGTTTGAAAACTAGAAAGAGGAACCCCTTTATTTTGTGTTTTTATAATACTTTTGATAATATTTAAAATCTTCATGGGAACCTGTGTTATAATATCAGATTCGAGCCTTGATACTTCTTTTAAATTTTCTCTTTTTTCGTCTTTATATTTCTTATTTTGTCTATCAATTTCTGCATTGTGATCTCGTCTTGCTTGCTCTTCTGGTGTAATTGCCATTTTTGTCTCCTTTTTTATATTATATATTTTATATTAACAAAAGTCAATAAAATTATTTATTTAACTCAACCCTTCGGTATGTGTAAAATAAACAATTATAAAAATTGTTGAATAAAAGATTATTTCTATCACAAAATAGTCTTACAAAGGAGTATGTATGAAAAAACTATTTTATCTAATGTTGATTATTCCAATACTTTTAGGTGGAATCCTTCTATCAAATTCAGCAAGAGCTGATGCTGTTTTTG
Source organism: Clostridia bacterium (assembly GCA_017505165.1). Classification (GTDB taxonomy): domain Bacteria; phylum Bacillota; class Clostridia; order Christensenellales; family UBA1242; genus Onthoplasma. The sequence goes on along the minus strand of JAFVPU010000016.1, from coordinate 3,360 downwards.
ACGAATCGATAAGTTACAAATCCGCTATATTGATGGATATGAATAGTGAAAAAGTATTAGTATCAGACGATTCTGATGACAGACTTCCTATCGCCAGTGTTACAAAACTTATGACGGTTTTGATTACTCTAGAAAATATTGAAAGCGGAAAAATCAGTCTAGACGACGACGTGTTTGTAACTGAAAATGCAAATGGAATGGGTGGCAGTCAAATTTTTTTGGACGCTAATGCAAACTACAAGCTATCAGAATTATTGAAATCAATCATAGTCTGCAGTGCCAATGATTCATGCGTTGCAGTTGCCGAATATATTGCAGGAAGTGAAAACAATTTTGTCCGTTTGATGAACGAAAAAGCAAATCAGTTAAATTTGAAAAATACAAATTACACAAATTGTACTGGTTTACCTTCGGTTGATGCTTATTCGTCTGCTTATGATCAAGCAATTGTTTTAAAGAATGTCTTAAAGTATGATCTATATCATAATTATTCATCAATTTGGATGGAAGATTTCTCTCATCCTAATAATAGAACAACAATGATGACAAACACAAACAAACTTTCAAAATTTTATGAAGGTTGCATAGGTGGAAAAACAGGAAGTACAAATCAAGCAAGGTCTTGCCTCGCTGTTGGCGCAAAACGAAACAACACTAGTTTGATATCAGTAGTATTAGGTGTAGACACAAGTAAAAATAGATTTAAATTGGCTAGTGATTTATTAAATTATGGATTTGCAAATTTTGAAACCAAACAAATTTTCAACTCAAACAACCTCTCTGATAAAAGTATAAAAATCAAAGGTCTTGATAAGCATGTTGCTCTTGTTGCTGAAAAAGATTATTCTTACATTTGTCCAAAGAACGAATCTCCATCAATATCTCTCAACTATAACCTTCCAACCAAACTATCAAAAGTCTCAAAAGGTCAAATAGTAGGTAATGTTGAAATTTCGATTGATGGTGTTGTTGTAGAAAAAATAAATATTCTTTCAGCAGAGACTTGTGAGGAAGCAACCATTTGGGATTACATTCAATCTATAACAAAATAATTATCAAAAAGTTGGAATGAAATATTCCAATTTTTTACACTCCATTTCCGATTCCGAAATACAACATAATTCCCGAACAGACTGCATTTGTAAATTTGTCCAAATATTCATTGGTATTCAGCAATCTCTCTTCTTCCATATTAGACAAAAATCCACATTCAATCAAAACCGCAGTATAATAGCTTTCATTCAGTATATAATAATCCCCTACTTTTCCTTTTGAGTTTTTTGCCTCACAATATTTCTTCAATGACATTTGTATCAAATCTGAAACTTGTTTTCCAGATTCATCACCTTTTCTATAAAAAGTATTAGCCCCTGAAACGCTTTTGTCAGAAAAACTATTCATATGAATACTTATCAACAAATTAGGATTTGCATTTTTTATAATTTTCATTCTGGCTTTCATATCGCTTTGCTTTTTGTTTGATGCATCTTTCAAATACAAAGGATCATCTGTTTTTCTTGTCATTTGAACAATATAACCAGCACTTGTCAACTTTTCTTTCAACTTTAATGCATACTTTAGATTTATATCTTTTTCTATTGTTCCAAGTTGTCCAACGCTTCCTCCGTCTCGAGCACCATGACCTGCATCTATCACAATCACTATTCCATTACTTTTACTTGTACTGTTTACTGATATTCCATAATATACAAACGAAAAAATAAAGATAAACACAAAGCATAAAAGAAAACTTATTACAGTTTTCAAATTGCAATTTATCATAAAATTACCTTTATTCATAACCAACATATCCATAGATAATAATAGTTTTTTTCTCTTTTATTTATGATAATTTTTATATTTATTAAATAACTTTTTATATTGGCTAATATTTTAATTTATGAAAAACTTTAGTGTCGAAAAATGACTTTTCCACACTAAAAATGGAGTTTTCCACAAGTTATCCACAGAGTTATCCACAGATTGTGGATAACTTTTTCACAATCATACCTAATATATGGTGGCATTCTACTATATTTTTATAAAACTATACTATATATTGTTTATTATAGTTTTCTTGGATTTTAGTGTGTTATATTTCTATATAGATGATCTATTGCTTTACAAAGTTTAGCTTTAAAAACCAAATTAACTTTCCTTTTTTGATTTTATATGTTATAATATATGTATGCATAATTACGAATTGATTTCATCATTAACTGATGCAAAAAATATATGTATAATAGGTCATCTCAACGCAGATACTGATGCTTTGTGTAGCATGTATTGTTTGAGAGAATTTTTGATTTCTAGGCTTCAAAATGTCAATATCGTTTTAGCAACAGACACAGATTCTTTGCAATCCAATTACCTTGCCATTTTGGAAAACACACCTATAAACGCCCTTATTGACGATATTGATACAGCCATATCGATAGATTGTCCGAATATCGGAAGGCTTGGAAAGTTTTCAAATATTTTCACACAAGCAAAAACAAAAATTGTCATCGATCATCATCAAACAAACAACTATTTTGGGGACATAAATATAGTTGAAAACAATTCATCTTCTTGCGAAATAATATACAATATAATGAAGTTCTACAACTATGAAATATCCAATGAAATTTTGGGTAGATTGTATGCAGGTATAATCACTGATACAATGAATTTTACTGTAGGAGAATTAACTGATACAACTTTTGAGATTGCCTCATTGGCTTCAAAAAGAGTAGATACTCAATCTATCTACGACAATTTCCTAAACCATCATTCTGCCACAAATATGAAATTACTAGCCGAAGCTATTAATAATATTAAATCTTTCAATGATGGAAAAATAATCATCTCTTATATTCGTCCAAAGTTGGTGAAAAAACTTAAAGCATCTTTTGATGAATATACCGGAATAATAAATAGACTATCATCAATACAAAATAATTTTATGACATGTCTTATTGAGCCAAAAGACAATATATTTTATGTCAGCTTAAGAGGAAAGAGAAGTTATAATGTTGGTGAAATAGCAAAAAAATACGGAGGCGGAGGACACGCAGGAGCAGCAGCTTTTGATTCAAACCTAAGCTTGAAAAAAATTAAGAAATTGATCCTTAACGAATTTACTAAAATATTAAAATCTACTAACAAAAACTATAAGTTCAAATTTTAGACTTATTTAAAAGAGCCTTTAAACAAAAGGTTCTTTTTTGTAATATAATTTTTTGTACAAATTTAAAAAGTTTTGTACAAAATCATTGACTTGTTTTTAAAAATTTTGTATAATAATGTCAACTAATGGAGGAATCATGGAATCCAACAATATAAAATTTGAAGAATTTGCAAGCAGATATTTTAATGGTG
>JAFVPU010000152.1 GCA_017505165.1 Clostridia bacterium | reverse complement strand
ATAACAAAGCAAAATGGCAAGAAATCTTTTTTCAAAAGAGAAAAGGTGATCAAAAATGCGGTTGATGGAATAAGTTTCAGTGTTGAACAGGGCGAAGCTCTCGCTTTTATCGGTCCAAATGGAGCAGGAAAATCAACAACAATCAAGATGCTCACTGGTATTTTGTATCCTACAAGTGGAGATATAAAAGTTTTGGGATTTAATCCAAGCAAGGAAAGAGTAAAACTCTCATATCAAATTGGATCGGTGTTTGGACAAAAAGAGCAATTATGGGTGCATTTGTCTGCTTTGGAAAACTTTAAATTTTTCGGTTCGATTTATGATTTAAAGAAAGATGAATTGAATAAAAGAATTGATGAGTTAGCCACTATTTTCGAAATCAAGGATTTCATGAATCAACCGGTGAAAAGTTTGAGTTTGGGGCAACGTATGAAATGTGAAATGGTTGCATCTCTATTGCACAATCCAAAAATGCTATTCTTTGATGAACCTACCATTGGTCTTGACCCTATAGCGAAAGAAACATTGCGTAAACTTATCAAGAAAATCAACAAAGAACTCGGAACAACGATTTTCTTCACATCACATGACGTAGGCGATATTGAAGAAGTATGTAAAAGAGTTATTATCATCAATGATGGTAAAATTGTGCTTGATGACAGTATGAAGAATTTAAAATATCATCATTTGAACAAGAAAATTGTGGAAGTTAATCTCAAAAAGGCTGTAAAAATTCAAGAAAAAGATGGAATAAAAATAATCAAATCAAAAGACACATTATATAAAATTGAAGTGGATATGAACAAAACTTCTATGGATGAACTTATGAGTTTGTTTAAGGCAGATGACTTGCAAGATATTACAATTTCGAGTGAACCATTGGAAGAAATAATAAAAAATATATACAGAGGGAAAGATGAATAAGTATTTCAATATATACAAAACAAGTTTTCGTCAAGAGAGTAAAACAATTGCAAACTCTCTTACTTCTGTCGTGTCTTTTGTGGTTATTATTTACATATTCCAACAATTATGGCAATTCATTTATGGCGGTGATGGCGGTGGAAAAATGATACATGGCTATACTGTTGAAATGATGATTTGGTATATGATTATGGCCGAAGTATTGATGTATTCAGTTAATGCAAGAGGTGTAACTAGAGCGTTTAGCAACGACATAAAATCAGGGAAAATTGCTTATCAGCTTAACAAACCATACAATTATTATGCTTATCAAGTAAGTTCACAAGCTGGTGTGTTTGTGTGGAAATTGATATTCCTTATTCCTACAGGAATTTTGATGGGACTTATTTTACTTGGACCTATCGCTAATTTTAGTATCGCATATGTTTTGCCTTTGCTTGTGAGTTTGCTCATGGCAGTGTTGCTTACAGGAGTGATATATGGAGCAATAGGACTTTTGGCATTCTGGGTTGAGGAATCAACTCCATTTACATGGATTGTGCAAAAATTTCAGATGTTGTTTGGACTATTCTTTCCACCAGAATTCTTCCCTGTATGGCTTCAACCTGTGATTGAATACAGTCCGGTTTATGCAATGATGAGTGGACCATGTAAACTAATGGCAAACTTCTCGTGGGAATTGTTCTTGAGAGTAAGTTTATCGCAAATTGCATACATTGGTTTATTTATGACTTTGGGGGTTATTATCTACAAATTAGGAACAAAGAAGGTGAATGTAAATGGCGGTTAAAAATAATTTCAAACTGATTTTCAGTTATTTCAAATTGAATTTGAAAAAAGAATGGAAATACAAAACATCATTCTTTATGCAAATGATAATGATGATTTTGAATGACTTGTTCTTTATAATTCAATGGTATATTATATTTAGATTAGTTGATAATATTGGAGGATATGGGTTCAAAGAAACCATGTTACTTTGGGGTATTTCGGCTGGAGGATATGGTATTTCGCACGCATTCTTTGCTGGTGCTTGGAATATAAAAGATATTGTCTATGAAGGCAAACTTGATGTCTTCCTCACTCAACCCAAAAATGTCTTGATCAATGTGAGTTGTTCGTCTACTGATGTTTCTGCGATAGGAGACATGATGTATGCATTTATTGTATTAGCAATAATTCGTGCTCCTTGGCATTGGTATCTGTTGATGATTCCTGCAATGATTATGTCAGGACTTATCTATGTGTCAGTGTATGTCGTGTATGTTAGTCTATGTTTCTATATGAAGCGAGGAGATGCGGTTGCAAGATCTGTAGAAGGAGCAATGAACAAAGCTGGAGGATATCCACCAGCAATTTATAACACTATTGTTAAAGGTTTATTCTTCACATTGATTCCATGTTTCTTCTACACGGTTGTTCCTGCACAATATATCTTGATGACACCTAATATTTGGTGGATTTTGATAGCGGTTGGAATAACGACGTTTTGGGTTGTATTGGCTTTTGTTTCTTTTAGATTAGGACTCAAAAAATACAACTCAGGAAACCTTATGGGTGGAAGATTATAACAAAAAGACTTATCGTATTGATAAGTCTTTTTATTTATTTCGTTACTTTTTTATAGAGTTTGAGTTGTTGCTTGATGAAATCAAAAGCTTCATCAAATGGTGTTCTTGTAGTAAGATCGATTCCAATTTCTTTCAGGATTTCAACTGCTGGGCGATTAGTTCCGTTTGATAAGAATTTAATGTATTTTTCAGTGAATCCTTTTTCGTTGATTATTCGATTTGCTATTGTGATTGCGGTGATCATTCCTGTTGCATAACTATAGACATAATAAGGTCGGTAAAAATGAGGAATATAAGACCATTCATACTTGAAAAGTTTTGGCAATTTGCATGAATTTCCATAATACTTTTTGTTGAGTTCTTCGTATTTCTGGTTAAGTTCAAGATAGGTGATAGGTTGTTCCGATTCTACCATTTCATGAGCATAGAGTTCGAATTCGCTGAACAATGTTTGACGATAGATTGTACTTCTCACACCATCCAAGAAATCATGGAGATAATAAGATTTTTCGTTCTCTTTACAATGGGATAACATGTATTGATTTAGCAAGATTTCATTAACTGTACTTGCTATTTCGGCCGCAAAAATTGTTATTCCTGCATTTTGATATGATTGATTTTCATTATAGTACTCAGCATTTATGCAATGACCCATTTCGTGCGCAAGAGTGTTGATTGAATTAAAGTCGTTTGTAAAGTTCATCAAAATAACAGTTTTTGCATCATAGGTATCAGAACAGTATGCGCCACTACGCTTGTCCTTGTTTGGCATGTAGTCGATAGATTTGTCGTTTAATTTTTTGCTGACCTTGTTTATATAATCAGATCCCATAATTTTCAAAGAATCAATCAATATTGATTTAGCTTTTTCAACGTCAACTTTTCCGCCAACTTTTTCATCTTCAAACAAGTCGTAATAAGCAAATTGTTTGTTATTTTTTACTTTGCCTTGATGTCGAACATATTCTTGAAGTAAAGGAATGTTTTCATTCACAGATTTTATCACATTATCGAATACACTTTTGGGAACGTCAGCACTTTCCAAAACGTTATCTAAAAGAGTTGGATAATTCTTCAATTTTGTCATGAATGAATCTTGTTCAATATCTTTAAGATAAAGTTCAGCAAAAGTTTTGTTATGTTTTGAATAAGCTTTCATTCTAGAATTAAATGCTGTTTCTCGAAGTTTTGGATCGCTACTTTGCAAACATGAAAAGATATTGCCTTGATCAATTTTCTTTTTATTTCCTTTGCTATCAATCGCATCTTCATATTCCATTTCTGTATTTGTGATAATTGAGTGAATTGTGTGATTGTTTCCAAGGAAATTGCTCATTTTTGAAAGTAAAAGATTTGAATTCTCATCTATTCTATGCGGTTTTTGTTTTTTGATTTTGTTTATAAAGTTTTTGAATTCATCAAACCTTTTGTCATTTTCAAGTTTATTTATGTATTTGTCGCTAAAATCAAGACACTCTGGCATGAAGAATGCTTCTGCTTGACCGATTTTTGAATAAAGACGATCAAATCTTTGTTCAAGCTTCAAGAACTCAACATTAGATTTATCTACACTCAGACTGTTTGAAATATAGAAAGCCAATTTTTCAATTTCTATTTCATCAGCAATGAATTTTGTGAGATATTCATGTAAAATATCTATATCTGTTAGTTTTCCTTTATAGCTTGGTAAAATTTTTGCAAGCATTTCCATTTTTGAAAATACTTTTTCTATTTCATCACTAGTGGAGAATAGTTCAAGATCCCATTTGAATTTGTTGTCGATTTGATTTCTTTTTTTCATATTTGCTCCTTATGATCAAATTATAGCATATTAAAATTTAAAATGTATTCAAATTGT
>JAFVPU010000151.1 GCA_017505165.1 Clostridia bacterium | reverse complement strand
ATAATCTTCGTGTTTCTTATAAAATTCGTCCAAACAAAGCGTTTGCATATCTTCTCGTTCGTTAGTAGATATCGTATCCAAACAAATATTTCCCTTTCCGGCATGGCGAAATAATTGAATTGCCGACCGAAGATATGATGGTTGGATATTGCTATATGCTTGTTTTATTCTGCCAAAGATTTGGAAACGCATTTGCTGGAATTGATAAAGAAAAGCTTGCATTTATGTTATGTCAATTAGCATATACAAATAGATCAAGCGCTCCAGTTGTTAAAATATTTAATGAAACTTGCGCAAAATATAGAAATGGAAATAATCAAATATCTTCCATCTACTTTATAATGTCATTTAGCGAATCACAGATTCATCAATAAGAAATCTAAGATTGATCAAGAAGCAACTTTATTGCTATTTTTTTGATATTATCGAGCAATTTATTGCTTGCTTGAAATATGATTTCTAGTGAAAACGTTGTCGCGGTATCTTTGATATCTGTTCTTCTTATTATAATTGTCGTATCAATTATAATAATTGTGATATTATTTTGCAGAAAACTCAAGTCTATAACAAAGAAAGCAGAAACTTATAAACCCACTGTTTCAAATGGAAAACATCGTTTAATGTCTCCAACACGTATTCGTGCTGCTCTTGGAAAATCGACTCCAACACGTATTCGTGCTGCTCTTGGAAAATCGACTCCAACAATTGGAAAAGATGAGAAAAAAGTAGAAAGTCCACGTGAACAATATCAATATCAAATAGATAGTGAAGTAGGACGCGATCTTATAAATTCCGTATTCGATGGAATAAATAAAGATGTGATTTATCAAGATGAAAATGCTATAAGCGAAGTCGAAATGATGAATCAAAATAGAATTGATTATCAAAAAGCCAGAGATGACGCTTTGCAAATGAATGCAATTCATTCTCCAACTCCAGCTGAAGCAAGACAATGGGCTGTTGAGCAAAACTATATTTATACTGATAACAATGACGAAGCATTGCCAAAAGAACTTATCACAAGCTTAGGTATTTCAGCTCAAATTCAACAAGGCGCTGTTGCTGTCGACAATCTTCCATTCATGTATACTATGCCTATGTCGAACAATCCTAACTCGACATATAATGCAAATAATGCACTCACGGAAAAAAGAAATATCGAACTTAACGGTCTTGCTGCTTTAGGTCAAATCGCTTCTAATCCAATACCAGGCGTTAAAGTTGCCTTACCTAAATGAACAATCTTCGATTGTTCATGCTCATTCATCGAATGATATACTGTCATTGTCGATAGAAGATGGTTCATAAATGTATTCTTCTTCTGAAAATTCATCATTTTCTTCTCCTCTTTCGGAATCATCAGAATCTTCTTCATCAACGACCGGAGTATTTGATAATAATGATGGAACGCATCTCACAGATAAATATCTTTGAGCACCGAATCTATCAACACATATGTTGTCGAATTTTATTTCATCTCCAGGTTTTGCTCCAATTAATTTAACAATTGGATCTGATGATCGAATAATTGGAATTGAAGGTGCTTGAACATCATTATAAATTGAAAATTTAGTAATTTCAGGCAATCCTTTTTCTAAATAGAGATGTTTAAAATCTATTTTGAAGAAGAAGGATAAGAAGAATTCAAACTTGATATTTTTTGTTATTCCTTTTTTGATAGAATCAATCAATTTATCATCATCGCCGTCAACTATAACAATTGTTCTTACTTGTTTTATTTCATCAAACAATTGTTTATTGATATATGATATT
>JAFVPU010000150.1 GCA_017505165.1 Clostridia bacterium | reverse complement strand
TTTGAATTCATTTTTCTATCATTGATGTGACGAGGAATGTAGACAGTATTTGTAAATGCATTTAGTGTAACTTTTGAGATTTTGCTATTCCAAATGAATTTGTATTTATGTATTACTCTTGGAGTTACTAACATGAATTTACAATCTTTTTCAATAACATCAGGAAATAGGTATCCCTCGCTGATATATGTAGCAAGGAGATGTATTGCTCTATTGTCAGCATAGTTAAAATGTTGCATCGATACCTCTCTGTTATAATTTATTCTTATAGGATGCCATTACAATATGAAAGTTTCATGGAGGTGAACTATGGCAAAATTAAGAAGATACTTGATTGCTGGAAGTCGTAGTTTTAACAACTACTTTATATTTTACAGACAACTTAAATGGTACTTACCACAAGACGCTATCATTGTAAATGGTGGAGCTGATGGCGCAGATCAATTAGCAGCCGTTTATGCCGAGTGTAATGGTCATGTGTACGAAGCGTATGATGCTGAGTGGAATAAATACGGAAAACAAGCAGGTACTATACGAAATAGAGAACTTGCTAAGATGGTAACTGAAGCTATATTCTTTTGGGATGGAAAATCTCCTTCAACAAAAGAATTGATTGAATTCGTTTATCAGCGTGGAATCAAACCTCTTATTATATCAATCTCAGATAATGATATCATTAAGCCACATCCTGATATTGTTAAGATGTGTAAACGCGATCCGTATGAAGTTTATATTGGTCGAGGTGAAGGATCTATCTGGGGAAATCCATATGCTATATCTGATACAAGAAATCGTGAATACGTGATTGCTATGTTTACTGACTATTTGTTGAAGAAACCTTCATTGCTTCAACATATCTTTGAACTTAAAGGAAAAACACTTGGTTGTTACTGTGCTCCACAACTGTGTCATGGTGATATGCTTGTGTGGCTTCTAGAGAATGCTGAATCTGAGATCAAAGAGATCATCATCGAAAATGTCAAAGAAACTCTCGAAGAGTTTGAAAAGCCTCAAAACACCCATGTAAATATACAGGAAACTATTCTCAGATGGAGAAGAAATCCTGATTATACCCAAGTGTGCACAAGCACTAATTTGGTTGTAGCTAAAGACTATTGTCGAGTTGTTGTCGATGGTAATAAAGTTTATCTTGAAGTGTTTGAAAAAGACATTGAAAAGAAAAACTTATATCTATCTAGAACTGAACGTGAAAAACTTGAAGAAGATCCTGTTTCTACGTATTACAAAACGCTTGATGGATCCAAATGTGAAATCTTCTATAGACATCAAACATTTGGAGATAGTCCGTTTAAAATCGGAATGTGGTATGTCAATACAGAATACGTGCATGAATTGTAAATGAATATGTGAAAAGTAGATAGAGTCGTGTAAACACGACTCTATCTACTTGTATTTTTATTGTTTTTCGATTACTGGGTGTGGGTCGAGGTACGTTGCACCACCGATCATATCCCACGAAAATGCAAACTCAAATTCGATATCCTGTGCTTTATCAACCGTGAATGGGATTTCGAGAACATATGCTGTTCCAGCTTCAATGTTCTCCCAAACACTGGTTTCATCACGAGACCAATTTCCATCATAACTTGTTACGATAGACTTGTCTTCTTTTGTGATACGAACTTTGAGCATGTCAGAGATCATTGATGGATCATTGTAACCATAAGTGGTTGCGTATATTTTTGCAACATAGTTACCAGCAGATTCACAGGTTTTTGTGACACCTTTGAACGGAAGACCACCAACGAGCAGAGGATAGTTCCAGTCTGAACCACCGGATTCATTCGATAGTTTAAGAGAACAACCACCATAAGAACCAACTCTATTCACAGACCATGTACGACAGAATGATCTTTGGTTTCTGACAAAGTAGTTTCCAGTGGTGATATGACTGTTGTTATTTGTACAAATGTACGAGCAGTTTCTCTGTGCTTCAGTATTCACGGTATTAGGCATCATTTCGATGTTACAATCTGTAACAAGAATGTTCGATCGATATGATGGAATTATTGCATGCTGTCCTGTGTAAGGGAATGACGTATTGAATCGATTACACTCAATAGTGTTGATGTGCAATAGGTTTCCGCCATTATCAGCAACGCAGTATCCAGGATACCATGTGTTAACAGATCCGATCTTACCCATACAATTTGTAACAGAAATTGTTCCATAAATGTCCATTGTTTTCATGTCGATAAGACTCTGGGTTGCATATAACGCACGACCAAATGGAGCATTTATCTTCAGGTTTTTGATTAGGAAATCTGTTGAAACAACACGATCTTGATCGTTACTCATCCTAGCACGAACAAGGTGGTATTCATGAGATCCCTTTTCACTATAAGTGTTTTCTCTATTGTAACTGTTGTGACCGTCGTTGTATATAGGTGTATCACTACAACATGTAACAGTTATATCTTCCAGTTTCGTGTATTGCCCGTATTGAGCATCTTCTGGATTGTATCTCTGATTATACTCAATGTCAACACCATATTGATATTCACCACGTACATCTGAATAATCAATATTGATGTTTTTAATAATAGATCCAGACGATAACAATGTAACGTGAATAAAAGAATTGAATCTAACGCTGTTGTAGTATGGCGTCCAATATTGCGTATCGGATTTTTCATAAGAGCAATTTTGTATTGTACAATACAGACATCTACTAAAGTCCATGATTGTTCTAAAGTAATCGCCATGATTTGGATAATAATAGTATTTGGCGTGGACATTGTCTACAAACACTATAGGTGCTTTTTCAGTGTAATCACCACGTCCTAAATAGATTATTGCATTGGATACATCGGTTTGTAAACAATTGATTTCAATATTTCTAATTTCAATATATTCTGTGAAACACATCCAGAATGCTTCTGTTGAAACTCTTGACCAGACATCAATTCTGTTATTTGTGAATATTACACGATGACCAAAACGGTTATAAGAATTCCTATCACCTTCATTTATGCTGAGGTATTTACCCCCGTAGTAGATATGGGACGGCTGTTCTCCTGTACCAACCCAATCGGTGAGCGCACGAAACCAGCAGTGATCGACAGTAGCATTGCATCCGTATGTACTATTACGTACTCGTATAGCTTTTTCTGCACAATGAGCACTGTTATTATCCATTAACGCTATGTATCGCAGATCAAACGCTTTGCAGTTATCAGCGATAATACCACATACACTACGTTCATTCACATCGTGTAAGACATATCCATAATCACCACCATCATTGCCCCATGCAGTTTTAGCTTCTTGAGGAATAATATCATAGATAGCATCTGTTGATTTGGGCATGCCAATGATAGCAAGTGATAATGAATTGATTGAAAGATTTTCAGGAAGAGATGTAGCAACATTGTCAGATGTTCTACGAACAATGAACGCAACGTGTTCAGGATATTCAGATGCTGTTGTTGGGAAATCTTTATATGCAGTTTTAGGTGTAAGACCATCGCCAGATGTTAATATAGCAGGGTCGATGTATCTAACTTCATATTCATTGGAGTGTAGGATCATAATTCAATTCCTCTGGTACTGTTTGTTCATTAAATTCTTCAATTGTCTTGAGTTCGACATCAGCCATAACTGTTATTGGTGGTTTGTTCGACCAGTAGTCATGACCAGACACACTTATAGTAGCATAGAACCCAAATGCAGATGTGAAGCTGTATTGTGGTATAATAAGATCATCCATATCAGGTGTTATTCCTATCATACCTCCTATAGATTGTCCGGTATTTGGAATATGTGGAGAACCGAACTGGTCTATATCTAAAAAATTAAAGACAAACTCAAAATCTTCTTGATAGATTTGTCTGATGTAATCAGCCACAAGTGAGTATGTCATATGTTCAGGAGTTTTTACTCCTTTGATAAGAAGTGCTTCTTTTATTCTAACCATATGGTTAGTAAGAGAGTTCTTCACTATTGCTAGTCTCTCACGTAGTGTCATTGTCCTACTAGCTCCTCGATAGCAGATAGAGTTTCTGATGCGCCAAGAACTTCTTGTTCGACAGCACCTAGTCTGTTTTTAAATGCAAGAAGATCAGCTGTAGATGCTTTAGTTGCAATACTCTGTTTTAGAGATTGCTCTTTTCGATCTATAAGTTCTTTTATCTGGGTATCATCGTAGGGTTCAATAGAATCAAGTTTTTCTTTATCTTGATCAGTGAAGTCGTTGGATGATAATCCCTTTCCTACTTCTTTATCAACTTTATTCAAAAGAGCATTAGTTCGATTTGTCACTTCAGATAGAATCATATCTTTTATCTGTGTGTCGTCATAATGCTCAAATGAATCAATCCATTGTTTGTATGTATCAGAGAAGTCGTTTGTTGAAAGTCCCTTACCTGGAACTTTGTCAAGTTTTGATGATTGTAGTGTAATAACTGTTGCTTTAAGAAGAGATACTGTATCAACGAGTTCATCATAACCATCTGGTTTGTTTAAATTCTCATTGTCCATTGCTTCTGATTCATACAGTTTACGCCATCTACCATCTTTGTAAGCATAGAAAGCAGCACCTTCAGAAACAGTAGTATCTCCTGTAGCATCGATCACCCATGCGAATTTTGGAGGATTCGGATCCTCTAACATTCTGTCATATGTTTCATATACACGGGTTCTACCCATGACTGTTATACCTTCGGGTGTAACAAAGAACATATGAGGAGATGATTGGTTAATAATGGTTGTTGCTGACATAATTTCCTCGATATGGTGTTAGTGGTGAGTTGTTCACCACTAACACGTTGATTTATTCATTGATCATGTTTACGTATTCGAGTGTTAGTTCACGAAACTTCTTACCTTCATAGGATGTTTCGGGATAGCTTTCACACCAATTGAGATACAAAAAGTTTTCATCGGATGGTGGTTTCGAATGAATGGCAGCTGTATATGTTGAAATGCAACATTCAAGCTTCTCAACAAATTCATAAAATTCTTCCGTTTCGCTATTTGATCTTGCATCGTATTCAATACCTATCATTTCAAGGAATGGAATACGGTCAACGAACAGTGTTACCAATCGATTGATAGAGTATAAGAATGGATTTGTTTTGAATTGCAACATATGTGTTAGCTCATGTACCATAGTCACCGATATACATCTCATCAGTAAATGTTGCATTCTTGCGTCTGTTAGATCATCTTTGATCGTGGTTGATGGTCGACCACAATGGTAGAGTTGTTCATCTAATGCTACCATATAAATTCGATTTGGAGATGTGACACACCACGCACCTTGTATTCCATTATCTATTGTCATACCAGGTGCCCAGTAAAATTCAATCTTATCCAAGTCGAGTAAAAGCAAAAAAGAACAGGTTTTCGGACATTCTTTAATAAGTAGTCTTAAAAACCATCGTGTTATCTTTTCTTCTTTTTCAGTAAATCTATACGCTCCTCTGTAAATGTCCCAAATAAATGTCATTAGAATCTCCTATGATAAATTTAAAGTAGTAAGTGTTGTTATAACAACACTTACTACTTGTGATGTTTGTTAATTACGCTTGTGAAGGTGCCGTTGTGTAAATACACCGAGTGAGAGGTGTAAAATCGGAGGTGTATCGTGCCACATTTGAGAGACGAACATCAGCCATCTTTCCAACCCATGGCCAACCGTCCCAATCTGGTCCTGAACCGATCCTTATAGCACTAGTTCCGCCAATACTTGATGTAGCACTACTTCCGAGCTCACTAGCCGTTTTTGATGATACTAGTGTACCATCCAGGAACAGCAGGAAGTTATTGCCATATCTGACTTGTGCGATATGATACCATGTTTTGTCATTTATGGTTACACCTGTTGAAACTGAATCGTAGTACTGTATTGTGGCTACCATTCCATCAGTATAATCATACGTATCAATTACTGCTAACAGCCCCAAAAATGGATTCTGACTATTGGCATAGATTCGTGGTTCACGATATTGATATGAGATCAGTTTTGCTATGTCCAGGTAGATATAAGCTTCAAATGTAAAGTCCTTACTACCAAATGCGAATTCATTGTCAATTGGAGTTACTTGAAGATATGACATATTCTGAAATACATATCTATTCAGAAAACCTGGATTAGACAATTCGTTGACACCCTCGTGAGCATAAGTTTCTCCACCAACACTCCAAACAACAGAAGTAAAGTCACTCAATTGTTTTCCTTGTGGTAGTTCAGAACTGGTATAAAGAGATGATTTATCAATAGTTTCAGGAAAACCAGGCGTAGTGGTAGTACCGAACTGCTGAACAACGATCTGGTGATCATATCTAGATCTGTCTAGCAATGGTTCTGAACCAAACGGAAGATACAAGATAGTATTATCGTCGATGGCTCTCTCTGGATAACCGGTTGTGTATGTGTCGATTGGATTTCCACACACTCTACCACCTTTTGCTATGTAAATTTTACCAACGCTAGGTGTGAAATCAAATGTAGTGAAATTTGATACAGAATCAGACAATTTCCAATGACGTTTGGATTCATCTAACGACGTTACTAACTTTCCAGAAAGAATAAGATTTTGACCATAGTTAGATGTCGACACTGTCATGGAACATGTCGTTGAACCATAACTGGATGAATTGATAGTGACAGTTCCACTAGTGATGGTACTTCCTTCAAAACCAGCAGATTCATATCCAATATAGGCGGTTGGTGATGTCACAAAGTACCATCCAGAAGGTGTCTCACTGAATTCGATAGTGGACGCATCAAAACCTTTTAGGTAATATTCGCCAGATGTACTCTTATACAATCTGTTGTAACCAGATTCAAGTAGTGTATCTGATGTTGGTTCGTATGTTCCATTGAACATCGACAGATCTACACCAAAATCATTTGGGTCACCGATTGTTGTTAGTCCAGATACGATAATTTGTGATGGTGCGGTAAATGGTGGAACATATTTTTGGTATTGATCAATTTTGACACAATCAATTATTCCAGTTCCACCACTTCCTTGATAACTACCCGTCACACCAAAGATAGTTTCACCATCTTTGATGATAGCAGGATCGAGATTATTCCCTGCGACTTCAGTCAGCAAGAGAGTATTTGTTTTTATAGTTGAAGATGCAACATTTCCAACAGATGCACTACACGAAACCGATATTCTTCCTGTTTGAGGATCGACCGTGATAGTTGGTGTTGTAAGTGTAGATGCATTGTTTAGAAGACCAGTTATTCTGTCAACATAACCCTGAACTGTTAGTTTATCAGCGGCTGTGTTTGACGCGCTTTGCGCTGCAGATGCAGCAGCAGTTTCTGCTCTAGTTACAAGTTCTTGATAGGTGGCCATATGTCACCTCGGTGTGCTGCCTAAATTAAGACACTGCATCAGGCAGGAGGATTTGCAGTGTCTACGGATGGAATTTACCTAACAGCTTACAGAGCTGCATCCTCAGCTTTAAGCTGTTCTTCCTGTTCGTCAGATTCGACAATGGTTTCGACTCTGAGTGCAGGAATATCTTTTTCTTCATAAGTACCAGGAAGCCATTTCACCAGAGTTGATGTGGTGGTCCACATAGTGAAATCGTCAACAGATACATCCATATCTCCGCTGACAAATTTTTCAGCAGCTTGGTAGTTGACCATGACCTCGGTTCGTTTACCCATGAAAGCATCGTGGAAGTCGGCACGTGAAGTACTGTCTTCACCGAATTTTGCTTTTTCAGCATTTGCAATGTCTTCAACAGTTGCGTCGTATCCGATACCAAGCTCATCAAACATGGCTTTCCATTCTGCAACTCGTGTTGCAAATTCAGGAACAGCAGCATACAGTTTGACAATTTTCTCATACTCGGTACGAGCAGCAGTCTGTGAAGGGATGTGTTTGATCTGTACACCGAGAGCAGCAAGCTCTTCGATGCTTTTGTGAACGCCGATACCAGACCAAAGAGATTTTTTCACTTTGACGACAACGGTCTGTTCAACTTCAATGTTCTGAGTGGCGAAATCAAGTTCGACACCGTCTTTAAGAAACACGAATTTAGACATATTTACCTCTTGATTTAAAAGCATGTGGGAGGATTATCCTCCCACATGTGATTCTGTTTAACCAACTTGGTTATTGAGTCCTTCTGCCTGTTCAGTCAGAGATTCAACATCACTTTCGTTACCAGCAGCTTCAGCTGCAGATGCTTCCGCTCTCATAGCGTAATTAGCAATAGCGCCGCTTGGTTCGTTGGTGCAAGTATCAGCAATGAGCTGAGCAATGACAGTATTGTCAACGACCATAAGTTTGATCATCTGGAAACCATATGCGAAACTGTCAACGGCACGTGGCGCTTCGCCTTCCGTCCAGACGATTCCATCGAAATGGTTGGCGTCAATAGATTCATCGACATTACCACCAAATTCAAATGTAGTCCAGGAAACAGTGACACCACCATAGACGATCACATATGCTTCTGCACCATCAACAAAGTTCTTTGGAACCAGGGTGTTGACATTCTCAGTATCCTGAAGTTTCCAACGTGTTGCTTTGTTGAAATCAAGGTCAATAGCCGTTACGCCAGATTCAACCACAATACCAGGGTCGAACGATTTGACCCGTCCACCATCACGTTGTGTGAAAGTAAACTTAGTCGCATCATTAACGTCTGCTGTAGCATCTGTGAATTGCTGTCTGATTACACCAGTGAAGGTATGCTGGAAGAATGGCTCGTAAATGTACGGATCCATGTTTCTGTTAGTCGAACCAGTAGCCGCACTGAAGAACGCATTGTTTGGACGAGCGATATACTCAGTGAATGCATGAGAAATAACGGTGTTGATATCCTGGTTGACTTTGTTTCCAGCACAGAAGAACATACCGTTTTTGTTACTGATCCACTTTTCATCGTATCCACGTGATGCATACTGTTCAGCAGTGATACTGTACAGCTCATCGAGGTTGTCACCAGGGAAATTACCGATGAACTTAGGAATAGAGGCAAGCTGACCGATAACGGTTGCACCTTCTGCATAAACAGTAAGATTACTACCAAGAGCGATAGAGTACTTACTGCTCTTTTCCATGGTGTTCATACGTCCAATTGCGATACTGTCGCTATTGGTAAGGTTCTTCATACCAATTGCCATACCACGGACGCCGAGGGTCATGTTTCCATTACCAAATGCATAAGTATAGTGACCGCATATAACGTTGCCTTCACCAAACACATAGTTACCAGCACCACCAACCAAGTTAAACTCACCATGTACATTGGAGTTAGAACCGACAACGGTGTTGTAGAGACCATCTGTCTGTGACATGTCACCAGAAACAACGTTACAGAGACCAACAGCATTAGAGAAATCACCAATAACCGTGACCTGATTACCAGTAGCAGAACTGTTGAAGCCAACAGCGCTGTTATATTCACCATTGACACTAGATGTGCTGTATCTGTTGGGGCTGTAGATAGCCGCAAACATTGGGTTGTTGAGAGAACCCGCCATCGGAGTATAGTTGGTATTTGTTGGATCACCATCAGTGACAGCACGATGTAATCTTAAGATCGCTGATTTGATCGGATACTCACCATCAACAGCAGTTGTTTCTCTGATGTATGCGGTTGAGTCGAAGGTGTATGACTGATTAGCCATACCACTAAAGTTGGTATTGCCTGGATGAATGTAAATAGCACCGTTGGCAAAAATATTTTCATCGAATTTCTCAGGAACCATGTAAGGTCTAACTTGGACCATCATAGTACCATCTTTGATAAAGATACCAGCTTTAACGGTTTCAGCAGGGATGATCACTGTTGTGGCAGTGCTATCAGAGTAGACAGCGCTATATGTGGGTTCTTCGTTTTCATCCTGACCAGTTGAGATAGAGATCATACCAACACTGGTGATTTCACGACCATCTTCGAGATAGTATTTGTTTGCTTCAAATGCTTCTTTAGTGATGAGTTCATCTCCACCACGTGTGTAGATAGTCTGGAAAGCAACTTCTTCATTACTGTAGGAACCAACACCAACACTCTGCAAATCGTCGGTAGAGAGTTTGGAATCAGGAACAACCACAGAACCAATTGCAGGTTTCCAAGTCATCTTTCCATAACTGGAAATAGTAGCACCAGAAAGTTCCAATGCAAGAGTTCCGCTTGCTGGAGAAGATGCATGGGAAGTGTCTACATAGTACAGACGAAGATATGCAGAACTGCTTGCTGCAACAGCTTCCATTTTTGTAACAAGATCTTTTGTACAATAGACATAACCATTGTTGGAAGAACTGTTAGAACAAACCGCGTACAGACCTTTTGCCTGTTCTTCAGCACTTATGATTTCAGTATCAGCTGAGGATCGAAGATCCACATAACGTCCCTGGCAGTTTATAACGTTACCTTTAGGAGCAACGTGGATGTATGCTTCAGTATCACTGACTTTGCGATAAGAAAGAACTTCAAATCCAAAACCACCAGACAAGTTACTAAGACCGGCAATGTCAGTAAGAGAATCCAACTTAACATTGGTCGGATCAACAGTAACTCCTGATCCACCAACACCAGAACTAGAGCTTCCACCTCCGTAAGGATTGTTGTTAATATACAACACACCGTTACGAACAGCAATAGCATTCAAGTCTGCAAGATTGAAATGTGAGTGTGCGTGTGATGCAGCCAACGGAATTGCAGAAGCAAACTGACTGACAAGAATAGCAGCAGCATCAATCGTTGCAGTATCGATACTGTGGTTGTGAGATGCAGTGATAGCAGCATCAAGATTCTTAGGAGTCAGAGGATATGTGAATGCTGCACTTACAACAGCATCTGCATCATCAGACAATCTCGGTGAGTTACGAACAACCATAGCACCGTAGGTTGAAACCAACGGAATGTTGTTACGGAACATGGTTGACAATTCTGTGAAGTGAGGAATGAACGCAGTTTCTTCAGAGAATGTTCCAGTACCAAGGTAGTTTCTTTTGTTGCAACCAGCAAAATAAATCTTACCAGAAGCACAACGAATAAACGTACCGTAATGCGCGCATCGAATATCGATTGCATCATCGAAACGACTATCTTCAATCTTTGTAGGCCAAGACCACAACTCAACCAACGCAGCATTGTCTTCAGTCAGAGTTGACTGAGTCAGTGTTCCATTGACGTAGTTGCCATTACCAAATTGCCCATATTCATTATCACCCCACAAGTAGACTTCTGTTTTTCCAGTTGTAGGATCTTTACGTAATGCAGCATTGTGGTAGTAACCAGTTTCCATCTTGAACCAGTCACTATACACAGTAGTGTTTGTTACATTACCATCTGAATCAAACGTTGGTACAGCAAGAGGAGTAATCGTTTTTGTGTACAGAGTACTAGGATTGATATCGTAAGATGAATCTCTAGTGTAAGACACTCCATCGAGTACTAAAGCATTGTTGCTTGCATTTGCACTGAGACGTCCGAGAATAGTCATCTTGTCAGCAAATGCATACACAGTAGCATTTGCAACAGGAGTAGCTGAGAATGTATGAACAACAGTGTCACCATTCACCCAGGCATAAGTCTTTTTCATGTCCTGTCTGTAGCTGATACCATTACCAACTGCACCAGTCCAAAGTTGACCCCATGCATAAATCGTACCGTGTTTGACACCATTTTCATCAATGGTACCGCGCATACCCATGTTGTGGTATCTACCAGTTCCGATATCGATCCAGTCGCCAGAATCATCGGCGAGAGTTAAAGAATTCACAACACCTGTTGTTTCATCGTTTAACTGCAAACCGTAGTAATTTTTACCAGCAACATACAGGTTGCCATCGTTGTCAATAGCCAACCAGTTTTCAACATGACAGGAGATCTGTTTCCATGTTTTACCACCAGGGACTATAGTCCATGAATCTTTTGACAGCGTTTCTACTTCACCAAGAAGTGTTCCAGCTGCAGGAAGTTTGGTTATATCGGCATCGTGAGCACGGACATACATTGATCCATCAGCGATCACAGCAAGAACGTTGTTTGAAGATGCTCCCCAAGTGATGTTCGTTAGATCTCCGGTGAGATCATCAAGAACACCGTCGTATTTTCCAGACGCAGAATTGGTCCAATAGAGCTTATCGTTACCAACAAGGATGTAACCAGTTTCTGTAGAAGTCATGAAACTGAAAGTAACTTCTTCAGGTAGACTGAATTCGTTAAACGTTTTATAAGTTTCAACTTTTTCAGTACAACCAAACACTTCATTTGAGAAGACGAAGTTGGTTTCAGTGTTGTGTTCGTGTGCTTTGCCTTCTACTGTGATAACACGTGCATCAAGAGAATTGATGGCATTGGTATTAGCAAGAATACCATTCTGATTGGTAGAAATGTTCGCAGTGTTTGTTGCAACAAGACTAGCCAGTGTAGTGATCTCGGAGTTGTCAGTGATGACTTTCCACTCATAAACAGAATTGCTATTGAGAACACATCTGTAAACATTACCAGCTGTGAAAGTTGCTGTAGATGCTCCACTATAGAACACAACTTTACCAACCAAGTCAGCAGAAGGTTCAGGCATTGCATCAACATACAGAACACTGTTAGGATTACCAACAGGAATTGTGATGCTACCATTAGCATCTGGTGTTACACCATTGACAGAAAAAACATAATTCTGATTCTGTAGAGCAGCGATGTCAGTTCCATGTGCAGAAACAGTAGCTTCAAGATTAGTAACGGTTGGTTCCAAAACATCAAGACGTGCAATAGCTGCTGATGCATCCTGACCATTACTTCCAACGGGATTTCCATCGAGTGTAAGATTGCCAGAGGTATCTACACCGAGTTTTGAGATAACACTGTAGTTGGTGTGACTATGTGCTGACGCGATAGCACCTTCTACAGCCTGAGCAGTAACATTGGGTTTTCCGGCAAGTGTATCCCAAGTGATAACACTTTCCATGTCCATAGATTCTTCTTCATAGACCTTAACCCAATCGGTTCCTTCTCTGCGATAAACAGCCGCTCCATGTTTAACAGTTGTATCACCGGTGGCGTCAGCAACTCTGGCATATTTACCAGGATTGGTATCAGCCAACATGTCTGCAATAGTCGCATATTCTTTTGTGCGACCGCCGATAGTGATGCCAGTGGGTGTTACATAGTAGTTTGGAGAGCTTTCGCCATTGATAATACTTGCCATGTATAGATCCTTTCTATATGAGACAATGAGACGAAAACCAGACCATCTGGTTATTAATATTTAGTATAGAATGCTTCAGCAATTACGCACAAATATAGTGATTAAATATGAATATATTTAGATTCATAAGAAAGGTAACAATATATTACATAAGTGAATATAACTTACCAATAAGGAGATTAAAATGATTGAAGTAAAACCCCACAATACTGTTACATGCATCTCGCATGTCGATGACGATGGAAAGTTCTGTGCATTTCTCGTAAAACGAAAATACCCACAGACTCGAATGTATCTTACCAATTATGGTAAAAGCTTTGATGAATCGATACTTGGTGATATTACATTTGTTACCGATTTTAGTTTCGATTCATTTGAAGTATTACAGAGAATCTCAACAAAAACACAATTGGTCTGGATTGATCATCATCCGATTGTCGATGATGCTGCAAAAGTTAATTTCAATCCAGAAGGTTTGCGTTCAAAGTCTGTATCTGCTGCCATGCTCACTTGGCAGTATTTGTATCCAAATGAACCTATCCCAAGAGCAATTCAATATGTGTCAGATTATGATACATGGAAATGGGATAAGAACATAAATGCTCTTTATTTCCACTATGGTCTTGGTATGATGGATCTCAGTCCTAATGATCGAAAAACTGATAAGATTGTTGATCACATTCTTGTCGATCCTGATTATGTCGAGAGAATTTGTATCATAGGAAAGAAGATCGACAACTTCATCAAAGTTCATAACAAAACAGTTGTTGATGATGGGGCATTTGAAACAGAACTTGATGGAATTCCAGCACTGGCTTGTAATGTTAAGAATTCGAACAGTCTCTTGTTTGATTCCATGAATGATAGATACAAAGATTATCCATACAGAATTCTGTTCAGTTACTTCTCAAACATTGCAAAATACAGGGTTTCTATATTTACAATTGATAAGAAGTATCCTGTGAATCTTGTCGCACGTAAATACGGTGGTGGTGGACATTCAGATGCAGCTGGTTTTGCTTGTGAAACTCTTCCATTTAAAACACCGTCTTCGTATGAAGAACCTTCGTATGAAAATATACTTAAACCCATATTTGAACTTACATTTGAAGATCCAATTGTGAGACGATACTCAAATACAGGATATGTTCCGTTGGTGTGGTCTCACCAATATCCGACGGTTCTTGCCGAACGATACACAGCAATATGTATCAATCATCCAACTGCATCACTTGATGCATTTTACATCACTGGATTGAGTAATATGTATACACTTGGAGTATTTCATTTCATGACAAAATCTGGGTGGTATAGATACCGCATTTATGTCCTCGATCCGAGACTTGATATAAATGAAGTGTGTGAGCATATCGAGAAAAATCTTGAATACGAACATACTCCATGCAAAGTTATTGGAAATTCCATTTGGACATATTGCAAACAACAACCAAACATTCTTAACTAAACCATACAAACAAGGAGCAACAACATGAGTATTTGCAAAAGCTGTGGAAAACCGTTTGACGTTGAAGATTTCATGGACAGTAACATTGATGAATCAATTTACTGTCCTGAGTGTTATTATGGTGGTAACATGATTGAATCTGATGATGTCGATTATGGTGAATGTGAAGAATTCGGCGAAGACGATTTTGACTTTGAAGAAGACGATTACGATGACGAAGATTCTCGTACTATTCGGGAAGCTCTCGGTGATGATGTCATGGGTGATCTTTCTGATAATGAGTTTGAAGGAGACTTCGATGAATTAGATGATTATGAAGATCGTCTGGAATTCGAAGAAGGCGGCTTTGAATAACACACAGCACAAACAATAAATTATACGTATACAAGAGGACTTAGTCCTCTTGTATACGTGTATTAATTTCTTTTTTCAATCAAACAATAACAACACCCTGATTAACAAGGTATTCACAGATCATATCAGAGTATACCTTTTCATCGAGTTCAGCACAGGTTTCTTTTGTGAGTTTACCTGTCTTTGCTGCGTATGATGTATACTCTTTACTGAGACGATCATACAGCATGGATGTGATGGTGTTTGGATGGATTGAATTGATGATAAGTTTGTAGAAACGAGATTCGATAGGTGCTTCAGGCATACTGTCGAACACTGATGCTGCATATTTATCAAGATTCAAAGAATTCGGAAACTTAGGACTTAGTTTTTGTCCACGGAGATATTCAACAGATGCAACAATGAAGCATCCACGTTCGATGTTTTTCTTTTCAGAGTTGATAATAGCAATGTTTTTGGTTGCTTCATCAGAGAATTCTTTTTCAAGTCTTTCTGCTGACTGCATAATGAATTTGCCAGTGATACCGTTAGACGGCACTGCGATATCTTTGAAGAATCGATTGTAGTGATGGACGATGTTTGTAATCGTTCCGCCTTCATTTTCAAATGCAGAAAGGTTGTCTGTATTCACATAAGGACCAGGTAACAACACTGAATCTTTCCAAATTGTATTTCTGTAGTAAGAAGCGATGTACAGCATTGTGCTGCTGATTGCATGCATTGCATCAACATGAGTGCCGATTTCTTCAAGAGTTGATGTTGCAATATCAAGATCAACGCGTTTGATAGCATCGAATAGCTTGTTGTAAGCAACAGAAATATGCAGGATGTCGTTCAGTTTGCTAAGGGTTTTACCATTTGCAAAGTTGGTAGCACTTCTGACAGCGAGTTCACATGAATAAGTATCAAGCTTCAGAAGATTAGCGAACATTCCAGCTACTGTTTCTTTAGACTCTCCCTGAACGAATTCAGCAAGTTTATCGACAGATGCATTAAATTTGTCTGCACCAATTTCGATAGCTTTTAGTTCAACTTGATTGGTGCGATTGGCACAAGGCATTGCGTTGATAACCAGACTGATCACACTCTTGTTAATTTCACGATCAGGATCCATACCAATCTTGTCATGAAGTTCAGTGATAAGGAATCGTTCATCAACTTCATCAAGGTAATTCCATGCAGCATTTTCCATGGTTAATTCTTTTTCAATACCACAGATTTTTGCGAGCACAGGATTCTCTGCAATTCGCATAGCCACGGTTTCATCATGTTTGTCTTTGATCCATGTGACATCTTCTTTTATGGCGCGAAGAGTATCAACACCATTCTGAAGTTTTGATGCAAATGCCTGAGCAATGTTTTCGAAGCTACTAAACATTCCGTTGTATTCAGCATCTTCATTAAAGCTGTCAAATTCTTTGATCACATCAACAATGTTTTCAGCAGAGACTTCATCGTCATAGCTTGAAGCTATTGCAAGACGAGCGGTGGAACCACGAAGATCGGCATTGTCCGTAAATAACATATCAGGAAGGTTATCATGAGTTGCCTGATCTTTCAGGAGGTTAGCAAAAGAATTGTATTTTCCCATGATTACTTAACTCCCTTACTATTTGCTTTCTTTTTTGATATAGCACGATTGAGACTATTGTAAACGATAGAATCGATATTGGAAGTAGAACTTCCAGTAACTCTCGAAACAGCAGACTTGACAATACCAAGAGTTGCTGTAAGTGTATAAACCTGTACTTTTTTGTACGACATAATGTTCTCCTATTGATAGAATGCTATTCTATTCATTGACATAGCATGTTTCTCATCCGGCTATAATAGTGGTATTTGAGATCGATGTTTTTCTTTCAATCTGACGTATAACAGATTTAATCATTATCATTTCATTTTTTAGATTATCCAGATCTTTATTATTCACTACTTGACGACTGATGAGATCCATTGGTAATCTTTGTTCTGATGCATGATTTCGAATACCATTTGATTCAGTATTGGGTCTTAGAACTTCGATGATTATTCCACCATTTCTGATGATAGTTTCAGCTTCATTTGGAAATCTTACATCTGTTATGATGAAAAATTCTCCATTATCAACAGCTTCTTTAATTTTGAGTTCTGTTATTTTTGCCCACACGTCAGGGTGAAATCCATTTCTCATGGCCTCTGTACCAACTCGTTGGAGAATCTCACGATTTGTCATTCCCCAAAATTCATTGAAAGCTTCTTTACCTTCTTGATCGTAACAGTCATGTCTACTGAGTCCAAGGTAGTTCATACAGATATCCTTAAGACTATCAGCAAATGCAAACCTATTAATAATGTAATTTGGACCTTTCCATTTCAATATTTCTTCAGTTAAGTAAGTTGCACAGGTATCTTTACCAGACTTCATCTTACCCGTAAATCCAACACCATTGATCATTTTACCATCTCCATTGTTAAAAGATTTTTGTCGATGTATATTGTATGCACTTTTGAATGTTTTTCAAAAGTGATGGAATCGAATCAGTTGAGGTTTGATTCCATAGAGCCTGCTCTCCTAACATCGTTATTGCTAATAATGCAATAACATTTAATCGTTCTACCTTCCAGCTAGCCACTGGAAGGTAGAGCACTTTTTAGAAATTAATTCAACCAAAAATTTCAACATTAAAACATATAAAAGTCTACTGTTAGTAATACGATTTTACCTAAATTTAAGAGAATTTTTAAGAAGGTATTATTGTATTACTATATAGAGACAAGGAGTAATCATGGATGAGTATAAACCAACAGCTGATGATTTAAAAGATTTTGAAGAGTTTTCAAATGAAAGAAAACTTATTGAAACATACAGTGGAAGAAAAGTTTATGCAGACTTTTTTACATTACACAATAGAGGAACGACAGTAACTCTATTACGAGAAGTTCTTAAAAATATTCTTCTTGCAGATTTAAGTGCACTTGATCTTGAAAATACGTCTATATTGGATCGATTGTATTTTTGTGCTTTGTTTGGTTTTGAAACACGAGAACTTGTTTCAGTTATATCACCTGAGTTGTCAGATGATGATGTTGAACATTTAATGCAGGATCGTGATTATCCATATTTGTGGTCTGGATTGAATTCTTGGTTTGGAGATCACATGATTGAAAGAGTTCGAAATGCCAGAACAAATGGAATCAAACGAAAAACTCTTCCATATCTCATATTTGACGAAGTTCACGACTCTACGGATAGAGTTGTTATTTCTGCTATGAAAGACATTATCAAAATGACAGCACAAAGTTGTCGTCCACTGTACATTCTTCGAAACTATACTCTTCAGAAAGGCGCTGATAGAGGTTATTGGTATTTTACTGAGCACATGAGAAATGTTAAAGGTAAAGTGTCTGTTAAACGATTCTTAAAGATTCTTTTGGAAGAATGTCAGAACATTCCTGAAACGTTATTGTTTCAGTTTAACATCATAACTACCAAATCGTGTCCAAATGGAAAAGTGATATTTTCTGTTCCAAGAGCATTCCTTTCTCTTGTTGAAGAATACTTTGATATTGAATTTACCAATGTTTATACTGGCAAAGGATCTGGTGTGATTCATATTAAGACTGATAAAAGAACCGACACGATTGTGTAGTTCAAAATAAAACGTCTATATATTACTTGCGTGATCTCTGAATCTAAGTAACAAAATAAGCCTACTCTGTGATGTTCGCGCATCACAGAGTAGGCTGAAGCAACTTTGTTTAGATTAATCAGAGATCACAATAACAAACAATTAACAATTGAAAGGAAAAAGAAAAATGAAGAAAACAATTTTAACTCTCGTCGTCGCACTCATCACTGTTTGTGGGTTCGCCAATGAAATGGTTTCAGAAAAATTGCTTGACGCCATCGCCATGCAAGAATCGAAAAACAATCCCAATGCCAAGGGAGACAAAAGAAAAGGTAAGTACATGGCAATTGGTGCATACCAGTTATGGGACGTCTATATCGAGGATGTAAATCGGTTTGCAAAAACAACATACAAATCATCCGACAGATGGAACGCAAAAACTTCAAGAGAAATAGTTCGTAAGTATCTGACTTACTATGGTAAAAGATACGAACGGCTCACCGGAAAGAAGGTGACAAATGAAGTTCTTGCTCGGATCCATAATGGGGGACCGAATGGATTCAAGAAAGCGTCTACAGATAAGTACTGGAAAGAAATCCAGAGATATCTGTAAAGAATAGAAAGAGATATGGGAACCTCGGTTCCCATATCTCTTATCTTAATCAGCAACGCGAATTGATTACTTTTTTTCTTCAGTAGCTTCAACCTTCTTTTTACGAGTACGAGGTTTCTTTACCACTGGTTTAGTTTCTGTGGGTTCAGTTGTTTTCTTTTTTCTTGTCACACGTTTTGGTTTAGCAGGTTTAGGTTCTTCAACCTTTTCAACGACTTTCTTCTTAGAAGCTTTGCGTGTGCGTTTTGGTTTTTCAACTACAACTTCAGTAATAGTTTCTGATTTCTCTTCAGGTTCAATTTCTGGAGTATCTTCGTTGGTACCAACAGAGTAATCTTGAGAACACGCATCAGTTATAGTTTCGATGGATTTTTTCTTGAATTTGTTTTTGGTTGATTTATGGAAAACAACAACCGCCCACTCGAGAATTGTGAAGCATGCAAACTGTACAATCGGATTCTTCCACACATACTTCATGATGTTGATAAATCTAGCCCACATAATACCTCCTATAGATAATGTGACCATTAGTGTTATAGCATGGCATATTGTTATAAGTGCAGTTCAAGTTTTTATACGTATATATTACAACTGTGATCTTAGGATTATAAACTTAGTTCAATATTAACCCCTAAACATAAGGAGAATGGGATTATGAACAACAAGAACGATCGTCACAATGCTGCCAACCTCAACATCAACATGCCCAAGAAAGAGGTAAATGTCGGATGCGCTGAAATCTGCATTGAAGAGTTCTCTTACAAGGGTATCACCTTCAAGGGATTCCGGGCGCATGCCCACGCCGAGTTCACCGATGAGAAAGTGCGGGTTGAAACGGATGCCTGCATGAAACTGTTCCTGCGCATTCTCGACGAATTCGCACCGAGTGGTGTGAAACTGATCGAGAAGGAGTCTGAGGTTTCCGACGCTCGCAAAGGTCTGTATGAAGCACAGACCCAAGAATGCGAAGCGCGTACCAAAAAGTACGAGGCTGAAGCAAAAGCTGCCGAACACAAGTGCAACTGCAAAGCCGGAGCCGAAGACGCCCAGCTCTAATGGAGCGTCAAAAAGAAACACATGTAACAGTGTGTTTCTTTTTTTCTTTGCGCTATATAAGCACTTTATGAGAAGGAGGTAACCATATATGGTAAAACGAAAATCTGACACAATGATTACACCTTCAGCAATGCCGTCACAAGAACTGTTATATATTCCACAGTTATCTATTCCATATGAAATTATCAACCATGGAGGTCCTATCCTGGTTCCTCGTCAAGTTGATGATGGTATGTTCAGATTGAGAACTCCTATTGGATTCTCATTGGATATTGGAAAAACGATATTGTTGAAGATGGGAATTAAATTTACATTCCCTAAATACATTGATGTATCACCTTGTAAAGGAATACCACAAGGAATGACAGCATCGGTGTTCCCACGAACTATTTTACACGGGCACATTGATTCTATCTTTGAACGTGTAGTTAATGATGGTCTTGTAGTTCTCGGACCGAGAGTAATATCTGCTGATATGGTAAATGGCAGAGAACTGGATGTGTTCATCCAAAATATTGGAAAGAAAATGTTTACAGCACAACCTGGTGATGAAATAGCAGAATTGTACTTCACCACAACTCCTATTTCTACACTTAAACTAGTGATAGAAGAGGATCTTTAACTTGGAGAAATATTAAAATGAGTGGAGATATCGAAAAAGAAAACATCGTTCTACAACGTTTTGTGTGGAAAGATGACAAACATAAGTGTGAGGCTGGTCAGCTTCTATATGCTCTAACTGAGTTGACAATTAAAGAAGATCATACAACTTCTTGTAAAGATGAAAACGTTGAAGCTTATTTAACAGATAAAGGACTCGTTCAGCGAGTTGATGATGGGTTAAAACTTGTTGATGGAAAATATCAAGAAGCAGAAGATCTTGGTAATCGTATTTCTGAACATGTTGGGTCTGAAATTGAATCAATTCCATCTAATAAGAAAATCCATCTTGCCCCATCAATTTTCATGATGGCAGTTCCTCTTCCTTGTACACAACAAAGTGAATCAGAAGAGATTAAAAAAGAAGAATAAGACAATCGAGTAGAGTAGTGCACGTTTATGTGCACTACTCTACTATTAACAATTATTGCATGATCGACCACTCAATGTTGACGTCTTTTTCAACACCAATTGTATTATCTTCTCGTACAACAAGTATAGATCTAAGTCTAACAGATGACTGACTCGGATCTGCACTTACCAATGTTTGGATATTGTGATCTCCATTGATACCAAGTACGTCCACATACAGAACACTATCGCTCATTGCTTGACGAATCTGTTCTGCAAGGATAGTGCAACTGATATTACCAGACGACATGTGTTTTTCAATGAGTTGAATGATATTTGATTTAATAAGATCTTTTGAATCAGTCGATCCTGCTGTTGATGGTGCAATGTGAATACGGAGATTAATTGTAACTTCAAGAGGAAGTGTCATGATCTCTCCATTTGCTCCTTTAAACTGACCATACCCCATTGATTTGATAGGGGTATAATACAGGTTTGTTCGTTCGAGCAATAAAGGACGAGTTGACTCAAGAAGATCAAAATACCCTCTAAGAAGTTGTTCAATGTCTTCTCGGAACATTTTGTATTCAACATCATTACTCTGTGTGAGTTTGTAATCACAATGAGTCATTGATACGTGGTAGATAGCGTTTCTCACATCATCTTGTTCTGGAGCAGGTGAACCATATTCATCAAGTATGATATCTCCGTTGTAATGAAGAATCTTCGCATCCTTGTTGTCTTTATCAAGAGATATTGACATTCCGATAGCTTCGATAGATTTACCAATGTAAGATGTTGTGGTATGTTCGTTAACAAACCAATTATCCATCTCCCATGGCCAGTTATTTGTCCAAATCACATCCAAGAAAGCTAACTCTTCTGAAACAATAGAAACATACGTTTCCCTTACAGGAAGTTCATCTAGTATAGCATTGAATTTTTGATATGCTTCCAGTTCCGTTGTTTCTGATATATTGTTTACAAGTTTGAAAGTTGTGTCTTCGTAATTATACGTACGAATATTTGATGCATCGTAAACTTTCAATTCGTATATATAACCGGACGATGTCTTACAATTCATAATGGAATTGTAGCATTTGATCAGTGATGGTCCTTTGACGACGATGTGGTGTTTTTCATCACCAAGGTGTGTACACCACAATAATGCACCAGTATGCTCTCCTTCTGCTTCGTTGATATCAAGATCATTAACCAATGGAACAGTTGAAACAGCATTAGAATCATCGGTTGCTACATAATTGTCGATCCAAACCATTCTGTATTCAGATTCAGTCTTAAGATATTCTGTAGCATCTGCGATTGTTGCAAATTCTTTTATGGTATTCTTGTTCGTAGAACGTTCTTGAAGGTAAGCTAATGCTTCCAGACCAGTAACAGAAGTTGCAATACCAACTCCTTGAGTTTTGATACTGAGAGTGCTGTCGAAGTTCATATAGGATCTAGAATCCCAGTAGTCGATTATATCAACTAATCCATTCGGTAGAATAGCTGGGTTTTCTTTATCCCACGTATTGTTTTTGGTATCACCTTTAGCTTCAATGATCTTTATCCAAGGATCCCTGAAACGTAAGATATTGTTGAATACAACCCTGTCCAGATTATATTCTGTCATCAAGTAATCAAACGAGGTTTCACCAGATTCTTCAAGTGCGGTTATACGATTGAACATATCGCACAGATCTGCTTCTGTTATATACGGAGTGTAGTCGAATTCTGAGTATTCAGGATCTCTCCAATATAACGCACCGCATGTGGCCGTTTTGTCATCATCTGATTCAGCTGAAGCATTTGCTAGTTGGATACAGATATCTCGTTTGTTGACTTTATCTAGAACATACACACCATCTGTGTTTTTGTACACCCAGTATCTGGGAATACTCGTATCAGACATCACATTATTAACGTATATGAAACTTCCAGGAATTGGATTTCCGAGCTCATACTTGTTTGTCATGGTGTTTAAACGAGTAGTTCTCTTCTTATCATTAGGAAAACCGACAATTAGATCGACATTGTTTTCTCTTACAGTATCGATCATGTATTTAAGGAGATCTTTTGATTCGATAACACATGCTCTATCGGTTGCACCTGTATAGATAACTTTCCATTTTTCATCCGTATCTTTGAATGTTCTAGCAGGATACCAATTGTTTGATGGTTCTGCTATTTTGGATAAGTGATCTGAATCAAGAAACAACATTTCGGTTGAACTGATGTTGTTGCCGCTTGTGTCTGTTCTTACAGATGATATCTTACACGAAGGATTTCTAGCACCAAGAATATTTGAATCCGATGAAGTAATGATCAGATCGCCTGCGTGTTTTCTGATAATCAATTTGTTAGTTGTTTCATCAACAATGAGTTCTCCTGCATTATGTATGATTACTCCATCCTCATTTGTGATATCATTCTCATAACGCATGTAGACATCAGCAGCATATGTTGCAAATTCAGTCGTGTTGTATGTCTTATAAGTCTTACCTGTGAGTGTCATAAACACGTTATTACGAACACTAGAAATAGCTTCACCAAGTTTTACTGTCATCTTCTGTGTTGCAAGCCAGACCATGTTTTCTGCTCGAATTTCTCGAGGAATGTCTGACTGAGCATTGCTTTCGGTCACTGCATCGGTATTACCTTTGAATGAATCAAGAGATGAACTAGCGAAGAACAACAATTCATAATCTTGAGTAAGATTTACGTAATTTGTATTTGGTTCGATAGCGAGATCATTTAACAAAGTAAATGATGTTGTATCGATATCATCTTTGCTTGTGATCTTGTAGTTAGTTGTTATATGAAATTCAACAAGATCTCGTCCATCTGAATTAACACCAATATATTTTCCACGCATGTAGATCGGTGTACCATCGATGCTGTTTGTTCTTAGAATAACAGCAAGTTGGTTGGTGAGTCCTTTTTGGACTTGAACACTTTTCAGATCATCTGTTTTGTATAAGGCAATGGTCAATTTGTAACCATTTGTTCCTTTTTGATCGTGTAGAAGAACACTACCATACATCGATACCTGTGTGCTGGTGTATTTGTTTTCATCCACGAATGAAACACCAGTAACCGTTGGATTGAGCAAATCGAATGTACCAGCAGTTGGTTTATCGTTACTTGTTTCCAATTTAACATGGAACGGTGTGAATGTGTATGTTCCAGTGTTTAGTTCATTGATAAGAGATTCCGTTGAGAGTTCTTCAAACATCTTTTTCTTATCATATCTGGACAGCAACAGCATTGAATCTGAGGTGACATCATATTTGAAAATAGATGTAGGCATTATCAAATATGCCGTATCACTGATTTTCTTTACAGTTTCGTATTCTCCATCTGCTCCATTCATGATTTCTGCTGATATTGTCGTCATGAATTCACCAGATCCAACCACATCTTTGTTCGAATCTGTTATCTCTTTTGATGCAATGTAGATACGATCTGTGATGTTGTCGATATATCTTGATACTTTGAACCCTGTATCAACAAGATGAGCTTCAAGTTGTTTAGGAGTAACGATAAGATCATCACCACCAACAGAGTTCATAACACGATTTTTCATATCTTCAAATGTTTTTCCATTAGAACCATTTGCGATTCTAGACGCAAGTGGAATAACCTGAAGCATAGGAATTCGTTTCAAAAACGCACTGTATGTGTCGTCGATGACAGTATCATCAATAAGAAACGATGCACTGAATTGATTTGTGTTATAATTCCTGATATCAACATCGAGTGCACCTTCTGTTGTGTAAAGCATGCACATGATTCTATTACCAACAATACCTTCTGTGAAGTAAGATTGTGGTATAGAAACCTCAACCGTATGAATATCAGATAACACTTTAACTTTTGCAGTTAATACCTGCGGGTTGTAAATCACATCCGACAAGGTTTCAGCCATTTCAACCCACTGATTATTCCAGTAGTGAAAAACTCGAATCGCATAGAATCGATCACTGTACGTATATCGTCTTATGAAACCAGTACTCGAGACGCTATCTTCTTTTTTGATGTCAATCTTGAACTGTTGAATAGGAATAGATATACAGAGGAAATTCAAACCACTCTTTGTGAACATCCTGTGCTCGAGAATGTTTGTTGTCAATCGGTATAACGGATTGACTGTTTCTGTATTCCAGATACAATGAAACATACATTTATCGTAATCAACGGTCACGCCATCGGATTTATAAGCCTTTCTGATTTTAATCTCAATTGGATAGTGGATTCCGAAAATATGATTTCCGATTGTAAATGTACTAAACTCAGGTATGATAACTTTCAGTGCCCCATCTTCGTTTCCATCAATAGGAGCGTTGTCAATGAGAAAGTTACGTTCGAACATTAACTCGATCGTTGTTGTAGCGGGTGTTGAAAACATATCAACATAATCATAATCCGACAGATGTCGGTAGAGATCAGACATAGTCTGTGCACGCGACGGGTAAAGTGTTTGGAAATTGTTGGCCATTTCATTCACAATACCAGCAGCGAGAGTTGCTCCCATCTCCAGACCAAATGTGAAAACGTTATTACCATCAAGGACACGTTTTCCGTCAAATACATGTTCTTCAAATAAAGCGAGTTGTTTATCTTGAATGAGCAATGGATTTGCATATAGCTGAAGAGTGGTCTCTGTATTTGTTTCTGATACAGATGCCATATTTACTCCTTATTAATAATTAAGACCAGTACCATCAACAATCAAATCGTAAGTTGATAACGATTTCTTTTGCTGATTAGCTATTTCTTTTTCATTTTGTTTTGGTTGTAATCCGAGTGGTATCGGATCGAATCCTTTTGGATCAGTTCCAACATCTTTCATGACACGATTGAAGAAAGTATCCATTGAAATACCTTTGTATCGTTCAGATTCTTTTAGCATTTCTGGTGTATAAGCAGAACTGGTTACAAATCTTGATTCTCCATCGTGAATAAGTTTGCTTTGTAAATCAATATACATTAGTTGATCTACAAGATCGTCTGAGGTATTGAATACCGGATTTGGTACTCTTCTGTATTCCAATCGCATTCCATGCATATCACTTGTGATATATGGCAAACCTCTCCAGTTACTAAGAGGTTCTCTTGGAAGATTTGGATATAACAAATCACCGGTTTGATATCCTCTAAGATTTGGTTCATGTTCTTCTAGAGGATTGCTCTTAAGACTGTTTATATGTTTGCAATACCTTCTCATGAGAGTATTGAAATCCATAAGAATTGCATAATCCATATATTCAATTTTGTTACACATAAATGGAACTGTTACTTGGGATGCCGATTGAACAAAATATTCACCAGCATTTTTGTTAAACATTGAACCAATTGATAATGCTGTCGGAAAACATCCAGTGAATTTAGCATACTTTGTTATGTATCTCCGAGATGGATCAAGCAAGAATCGATAAATCGATACAGTGTAGTTAAGTCTCTGTTCATCGATATCGTCAGCATATGCTAGCATTATACCTCTTGTAACACATCTGATGTATTCCAACCAGTAGAAGAATAATGCTGTAATAGGTCCATGCTGTGCATCACGGAATGTCAGTTGTAATTGATAATTTCCACGTTGAAGATTATCAGATCCAATTGCAAATGTTTGTGCCTCGCATTGATATCCTCCTTCAGTTGTCTGAGTTTGGATAACAATATCTTGTCCTCCGCTAAATCCAACTAATGCATTGCAGCATGGTACAAGAAATGGATTTTGCATATCAACAATTGGAGATGTTGCTACATAATTCAAATAACGTTCACCATTAGCAAGGTGGAAATTTGTATCCAACAAACATCGGATTGCAAAAGCCATAGATGTCTGATTGAGGGTATCCAATGCTGTCATTATTCTGCTGTTACGCAGGTTGGAAGATTGAAGACACAATCTGGGTCTTGTTATAAATGTTAAACCACTTGTCTCTGTATTGGGCTGAACCGCATGCATATCGAATTGGTCGAGACAAGTCATAAATGTTTGTACAGTGTTAAAATACCCACCAGCGCCCGATGACGCATACGCAAGATTAACGATACGATCTCTCGTGTTTTGATCCATATCTCGTCTTGTATGTAAATCATGCATCATATCTTCCCACGCATCTCGGACATACCCAGGTGGTATGTTCGGGAGAGAAGAATTTTTATATTGTTCAGGTAGGTATTCTCTGACTACGTCTAAAACATCGTTTGCCATAAAGAACTCCTATTAGTATATAGTCGATAATGTTCATAGGATGCCAAATTAACCAATGTAAATATAGTCACAAATTATGCCATGCTATGCATGTTAGTAGTACTTACTACGTTAAATATATAAGGTTAACTTTTTAAAATAGAGGTGTTTATGGACCCCGTATCTATGTTCAAAGCAGGAACCGATGGTCTTTCGAAACTCGCTGAGTGGATTCGTCAGGGTGGTATTGAAAAGAAGATGCCATCATTGACAGCTTATGGTCATCAGGCGAACGTCATGGGACGAGTTTACATTGAAGACTCCATTGCACAAGATGATATTGCAATTCCTCTGATGAGTATCCTCAATCAGATGTATTGTTGTTGGATCATTACAGCGCTCGGTATTGATTCACGTTGTGCTGATGGACGTTCCGTTCGTACCCGTCTTCAGTTGGTTTCTGGTGAATCCTTTACTGAAAAGCTTCTGAATGATATTGCTTCTGATTTTGGAACAGAAAAATCATCTAAAGTTCGTCCTTCGTGTGAAGCAAAAGTCATCGAGATGGATCTTGAATCGCAGAGACTTGTTTGTGGTCGTTTGATTGAACTCGACTTTTTGATGCAGACTGTTACAACTGAAAGTTCAAACAGTTCAGGTGGAACACAGACAACTACTTACGGACAGTCGTCTGGAACAACTTCAGGAACTGTCGATAAGAACCTGATTGGTGATAATGGAAAGCCTGTTGAAACTGGAAGTACTTCATCTACTTCATCCAAACAGAATACTGTATCAACTTCATTGGCCAAAAATACAATGAGTGGCGGTAAAACAACTACGATGACGGGATCTCTTGCTAAGGTCTACATGTATGTTCAGCTTGTTCCTTATATCCTCAAGACCGAAGTCGCTGAGCAATTCATGTCATTGAACTTTACTCCTACCTTGTCTCAACGTATTCAGCAGCTCCGTGCCGGAGAAATCAGTTTTATCAAAGATTTCTTGTTTGCTAAAGACTTGATCAAGAAACAGTCAACAGCTCTTAAGAAAGATAATACTGGCCTCGTTAATGAGATGCTCATCCGTCAACGCAATAGTTTGTTCCGTTGGGTTGCTGGTCTTACCAATTTCCTTCCTGAACGTCACAACCTTGCTAATGCTATCCTTATTCTGGACAAGCAAACGTTTGATAGGACTTGTCGTGATGCTCATATTGACTTTGATAACTATATCACTCGCAACAAGTTTTTCTTGAAAACTTTCAGTATGGTTATGTGTGTTGTTGATCCCATGTATGGAACTATGAAGATGTACTTTGCTGGTATTCCTACTGTTGGTACGTATTCATACACCATGATCAACAAGATTGGAAGTAAGGGAAAAGATAGTTTTGACCTCAAGGAAGTCATGACTGCATTTTCTCAGGGACAAGCACCTAGATTCTAAGGAGTTGAACTATGGTTTTGGATTTTGTTAAGGAACTTGGCCAGGCTATCATGAAAGAGATTGCTCCTGGTGCCAAAATGAATACAATCAATAAAGAAGATTTTAAAGAGAATCTTCTTATCCTAATTGAACGTCTCAATAACCTTCAGAATACCCTTGCTGCTTTTTCAACGCAGGATCGTCAGGTTATTGCTGATAAAATTTATAAAGCTTCAAATGATCGAAACAACCTTGCTTGTAACGCATATGTTACTATTGCAAAAGGTATTGGTCGTAACGATCTGAGAAGCGCGTTTGATAGCTTCACTTATATCACCAAACACTATATTGGTGCTTTGGAAGCAATTGAACGCAACACTGCTACCACATTCAAAGATAAAGCAATTACAGTTTACAATGCCAAATTGTCTCAAGTTGCTATCATGGGTGTAATTGAAGAAGCAGAAACCTTTGTTGATTTTACAATTTATCTCATTGATAACATCTCTTATGAGATCTGTGAAAACAATGGTGTCAAAGAGCTTCCTATGCCAAAGAAATATCGTATTCAGAAGATTCAGAAACATTTGACTGAGTATATACAGATTTGTAAGAATCGTATGGCAAGCAATGCTTCTGTTATCACATCTGAAATCGATCGTGTCAAGAACAATCTTGATGTTTCTCTTGTTGACGACAATAATGGTCCGAATACTGGGTTTATTCAGTTTGAGAAGTATTCTCCAGTTGTTCGTAACTTTATGCAGACTGGTGCGCGTAAGTTTATTATCTTTCGTTGGCTCGGTGAACAATGGAATATCATCAAGCACTCTCGTTATCTAAAAGCTAAGAAAGAAAAAGAGTGGATGGAATCGCATGTTGCTCTTTTGAAACTTCAGCTCCAGAACGTTGATCCAAATAGCGATGAATATCGTAAACAGGTCAAAATCATTGCTGCATATGACGAGATGATTGCTGGTCTTGATCAGAAAATTGATGCATATCTCAACGAAGAATAAGGAGGTAACTCTATGGCTCGTTTAGACTTGGGATTTAGTTCGTTTGAGCATGCTCAGGCGATCATCAAATCTGAAGCAGATAGAGTTAACTCTCATGTCTGGGTTTGCGACTGGACAACAGTCGCATTCCTTGACAAGATCAGCTTTGTCTGTGATGCTACAATGTATCGTCTTTATTGTGAAGAATTTGATATTCCTTGTGATTACGATGATAATGATTGTACTGAATTGGCACAGAAATACAAAGACCAGCTCATTGAATATCAGAAAGGTCTTTTGAAGAATATCGTTGTCAACGTTTATGATCGTTGGGTGAAAGAAGTTAAACTTGGAAATATTATTCCTTGTTTGCCTCCTTCAGCAAAAACTGCTTTGTTAAACTTTGTTTCAATTGTAAAACGCATGGCAGAATCTGAATACACACCGCACTTTGTTGGCATGTTTGGTTCTCTTGCTGAAGCACACAAAGAACGGAATTCTTGCACATTTGATATCTCTGATGTGCAGGAAACTATAACAAAAGATCAATTCAGTGCGTACTGTGAAATTGTGAAAGATATGCTCGTTCGTCCTTTCCAGAAGAAAGATGCTGAACTTGATGCAAAGATGTTTAATACCCGTATCATAATTGCGCAGAAAGTTCTTATGTCAATCCTTTGGATGTGTGAAGGTACATACAACGGAAGGACATATGCATCCGATCTTTTGTTCGATCAATATATTTATCCGGACATTGTTTCGTGTCCAATATACAAAGATTGCATTGCAAAATATAATGCAAGAAAGAGTGCACCTCTTGCTTATGCAATCTGTGTTACACCTGAGACGATCGATCTGGTACCAGAAGACAACGATTCATATCCTATTACGGACACATTCAGATTGATGATGACGCTCTTGCATACCGTCAATACTGCATGTAAAGGTTAAAACAAAGGAAAAGATTATGAGTGGACTTAATCTTCACTTGGATGCTTTTGATACTAATCAGGAGTCTCCAAAATCCCAAATGATTTGGGTAGACATGGCCAACATGATCAACACACGTTTTGCTGTTGACATTGCTGCCAAAAAAGTAACAGCTGTTGTTACGAATGATCGCAAGATCTGCAATGCACTAAGCACTCTCAAAAATGCAAAGAGTGTTATCAA
Source organism: Clostridia bacterium (assembly GCA_017505165.1). Classification (GTDB taxonomy): domain Bacteria; phylum Bacillota; class Clostridia; order Christensenellales; family UBA1242; genus Onthoplasma. The sequence goes on along the minus strand of JAFVPU010000150.1, from coordinate 3,815 downwards.
AACTTATGGTGCATCTGAATCTATCATGTGCATTTTCAATTCTGGTAATACTCTTTCTGATGTTATCGGAATGGAGATTCCTGCTATTACTGCTGAGAATGCAAAAGCTGTTGGAATCGCATGCTGTGAGAACATTGATGAAACTATTGTCAATGCATACGAAAAAGTCAAAGTGTTTTTTGATCAGATTGTTGAATCTGCTGGAACTTTCTTTACAAAATTGCAGGATCAGGCTACCAGTCAGAACGCGATGATTGATCGTGTTGTGAGTAGTATCAGCTCTGAAGGAGCAAAAATTGATGCTGTTTCATTCAACAGTGATGACATCTTTGGATACACACAGCCTGTGTTCATGGAGCGCGTTAATGCTCTGCAGTACATCAACGATAACTTTGCTTCTCTCGGAACTTCCAGTGAAGAACTTCGTACACTTGAACCATATATGAAAGTTCTTGGATACAAGATCGTTGAGACTGGAACTGAAAGTTTGCTTGAAGGAGATGAAGACACTCCTTCTGTGCAGATCGTCCCTGAGACTCCTAAAGAAGCAGAACAGACTGCTCCTGAGCCTGCAGAAGTTCTCAATCCGCAACCTGTGCTTACTGGTGATCCTGCTGAAGTTATTTCAACTGAAGAAGGTGAAGGAGAAGAGAAACAACCTGTTGTTACTACAACTCCTGTTACTCCAGTTGAACCAGCAGATGCTCCTCAGGAGCAGACTATGGCAGTGTTCCGTTGGACTCCGAGTAACATTGTTGTTGCTGCAGGTGCTGTTAAGAACGTGCTTTATTCAGTTCCTAAGTTTGCTTATGTTTATAACAAACTTGGTACAGTGCGTGATGATGTCACTAAATCCATTGAAACTATTCAGATGGATTCTTCACAGAAAGATTTTTGTGAATCCACTATCTCTGCCGGACGTAGTTATGCTGCATTTCTCGGTGATGTGATTGCTGTGTATAGTGCATCCATAAATGAATTGGTGGATCAGGTTCTGACTATGGCTGGAAAGCTTGTTGTAAATGCGTCTGATAAAGGCGTTGCACCTGAAGCTATCACAACTGAAGATCCAATGGGTCTTGATGCCAAATATGTTAACGAAGATCCGAAAGAAGCTACACCTGAAGAAGATCCAAAAGGTAAGCAGGCAGAACCAAGTGGTGAAGAACCTGCTACTGATCCTAAAGAAGCAGAACAAGGAGACCCGTCCGCTGGTGAAACCAAGAATGGTGTTGAAACACCTGAAAATGTTCCCAATGACAAACCTCTTGATGACCCTGCAAAAGGTGTTGATCCTAACGGTGAACCACATCCTGGAAACGCTCCGCATATCGAACCGACTGAAACTCCTGAAGGAGAACAGCCTGGTAATAAAGCAGAACCTTTCCTAGGTGATGTGTATGGTACCAGACTCTGGTAAGTTGATATTTTGTGTTTAAGATAGAAGGTGGTGCTTAAGCACCACCTTCTATCTTGTTTTATTGTTCATTTTTATTTGAATATATATTACATTAATGATCTCTAGGTATCAATAGAAAGGAGATCACAATGACTGGTATATTCATTCGTTGTCGAAAGTTAGTGATTGGTTCTTGTTCCACCAAGAAAACAACTAAAACTTTCAAACTGAACCTAATCGCAAGGTTTATTTGATTTCAATGTGTTGTCACCTGTCTATTAAGGACTCAACTTAATATGTCAAAGAACACATTGATACCTAGAGTATAAAATAGAATAAGTTTTAACCCAAATAACACAAAGGAGAATCATCATGCAAAAATTGATCATGATTATCGGGGTTCCTGGCAGCGGTAAAACAACCAAAGCAAAGGAAATTCTTCAAGACCCGCAATATGCGGGTTTTGATACAACTCACTATGAAGCTGACATGTTCTTTGAAACCGAAGGAGATTACAACTTTGATCCTTCGAGATTGAAGGACGCTCATGAGTGGTGTCAATCGAATGTCGAACGAGATATCGTCTGTGGACGTGTTGTGATTGTTTCCAATACGTTCACGAAAGCATGGGAACGGAAACCCTACTTTGATATGTGTAGGAAGTACAAATATCCTGTGCAGATCATTCGTATGACTGGTATATTCGGCAATGTTCATAATGTTCCTGCCGAAAAAGTTGCTCAGATGCGTGAAAACACAGAATTTGTAACTGAAAAAGAGTTGGACGGACTTACTGTCAAATTCGGATTATCAGAGTTGTGAGGTGCATATGTTCAATGTAACCATGACTCTCATGACCGAGCAGATTATTCGTCAGCAGATGATGTCGACTATGTATATCAGATTTCTGTGTCTGCTCTAACATCAAGAACCCCAGCTTTTACTGGGGTTCTTTTTTCAGCATTTTATGCTAATTTGTTATAAGGAGATAACATATGCTTAAAATTTGTTCAAATGAATCAATTGCTTTTCAGACTAAAGGATCTCCTTTGGCCAATGATTTGATTCAAATATTTCAAGAAGTTATTGACAAACGTGAATCCATTGACACCACAGTAGAACGGGTTAAACAGATTCCTAAATATGTTAAAGATGTTACAGTTAATAAACTAACTGCAGCTATAAAGAAACACACTGGAATAACCTGTACAAGTGTTAAGTTGTCACGACACCTGGATATGGGGTTCGCATGCTTGATGAATTTTGGTGACAAGTGGGGACTTACTGCTAACGATGTTATCAGTAGATACAGTGGAATGGATACCGAACCCATGATTCAGTATTGGATGAGAGAGCTTGGTATTACACCTAGAACTGCTGAAGACATGAGAGTTGTCGCAGAATCTCTTAATAGGGAAACAGGAAAGTTTACTGTTACAACTCTTCAGGATAAAGTCCCATGTACCATGACTTTGTATTTTGATCCATATGGTTCATTCTTGGTTAAAGAATGCGCACATGTTAATCTAGAGTATTTTACTGCCGAAGAGATAACAGGTATCGTTCTACATGAGATAGGACATATGGTTAGTACACTAGCACATAGTGCTGATCTTTGCTTCCGTATGCAGGTTTACAACAGATCTATGGAATATTTTTTGGAAAATGCTTCTGTACAAGAAAAAGCAAAATTGCTTAAAGAAGGTATTAATCTTCTTGATCCAAAATTGAAAGACAAATCAGATAAATCAATCGATCAGTGTACAGCTATTGACGGAATGAATGATCATGGTAGTTGGGCGGCTTCAATCTTTGGTTGGTTTGTTGATATGGTAATCACTGTCATTGGGATGCTTATGTTGCTTCCTGTTATTTCCATTGTCTTAGAAGAAGCGTACATGATTACAAAAGAAATGTTTCCTGAATTATATTCTGGATCATTCGATTCAAGAAAAATGTCAGATCATTTTTATATGTCAAAACAAGTTAAAGTGTGTGAACAGTTTGCAGATGAATATGTTGCAAAACATGGAATGGCACATGGTAATGCATCAGCATTGAATAAACTCTGGTCTTATGTTGAATATTCAGCTTCATTAGCTAGTTATGCAGGAAGTACAACATCATCTATTGCTTATCATATCAACAAGATTGCTTTTGTTACACTGACACTGTTTTATGGAGATCTTACAGACGGTGGCGGTGCGTACGATGGAAAAACCGCTCGTGCTGCACATCTGTTAGATGAAACATTGAAATCTTTCAAACAAACGATGTCACCAGAACTTGCTGATTACTTCTATGAAGATTACATAAAGACTAAGAACGCACTCAAGAATCGAACTGTTTATGATAATCTAAGGGATAGTGCAGCATGGTTTAGAAGAGCTATTGGTTATCTTCTTTCCACCTTACC
>JAFVPU010000149.1 GCA_017505165.1 Clostridia bacterium | reverse complement strand
GTGCGGATGAAGGGACTTGAACCCCCACGGTCTCCCACTAGATCCTAAGTCTAGCGCGTCTGCCATTTCGCCACATCCGCATATTAAGACAAGTCAATATTATAAAATTTTTGTTTGTTTGTCAATCTATTTTCCTTTAAATTATTGAAAAGTTTGAAAAAAGGTTGAATTAAATGTATTTTTATATTATAATGCTATCATGGAATTATTGGCACCGGCTGGTGATAAAAGCAAATTAATTATGGCAATAGAATATGGAGCGGACGCTGTTTATTTGGCGTCCAATCGTTTCGGTTTACGTACATTTGCTGGAAATTTTGATCTTGATGAGCTCAAATGGGCAGTAGAATATGCTCATGAGAGAAATGTGAAAGTTTATGTTACGGTCAATATTATTCCGCATGAGAGTGATTTGGCAGATTTACCAGAGTATATTGAATATTTAAGTTCAATCAATGTTGATGCTGTCATATGTGCCGATTTAGGAGTTATAAGTGTTGTTAGACGTGTTGCTCCAAATTTGGCTGTGCATGTAAGCACGCAAGCAAATATAACCAACAGTGAAGCGGCAATGGTGTTTGTCAACATGGGCGTAAAACGTCTTATTTTGGCTCGAGAGATGTCAATGGATGAAATCAAAGAACTGAGATCGAAAGTTCCAGCTGAAGTTGAACTTGAGGCTTTTTGTCATGGGGCAATGTGTATAAGTTATTCAGGGCGTTGTCTGTTGAGCAGTTTCTTCACAGGTAGGGACGCCAATCGTGGTGCATGTGTTCAAGCGTGTCGTTGGAATTATGCGATAAGAGAATTATCACGTGATATGGATTATCCAATACAAGAAGACGAACACGGTACCTACATACTCAACAGCAAAGATATGTGTATGATTGATTATCTCGATCAAATTCGTGATGCTGGTATTGCTTCGATCAAGATTGAAGGAAGGATGAAAACAGAATATTATGTTGCAAACGTTGTGAATGCATATAGAAAGGCGCTTGATTATTTAGAAAATAATAAAGAATATAATTTGCCGGCTGATATAAGAAACGAAGTTTATAAATCAAGCCATAGAGATTATTCAACAGGATTTTATTTCGGAGATCCAAAACAATCACTTGAGAGTAGTTTGCCAGAATCTGACTATGATTTTATTGCAGTTGTGCTTGAAGACACAATGAATGGAAAGACAAAAGTGGAAATGCGCAACAAATTTGGTGTAAAAGATAGTTTAGAATTGTTGTCTAAATGGAAAAATAATGATATAATAAAAATTACCAGAATAATAAACGAAGAAGGCGAATCACTTGAAGAGTGTAAAGTGCCTAAGCAACAAGTTTATATTGAAACAGACAAAGAATTGAAAAAATTTGAAATATTGAGAAGGAAAAAGTGAAAAATAGTTCATCAGTCTTAATTATTTACAATCCAAACGCTAAAAAGGGTAAAATAGACGAAGTTTTGCCGTATATCAAAGAGCGTTTAGTTGTTCGCTATCCTGTTGTAGATATGGTGCCTACTCCTGTAACCGGTGCGGAAGAATTGGCCAAGAAATATGCTGGAAAGTATGACATACTTATTGCATGTGGCGGTGATGGAACTTTGCACCAAGTTATCAATGGTGTGGCAAAAACCGAATTCAGACCTTTGATCGGTGTTCTTCCTTTTGGAACATGTAATGATGTTGCGAGAACGCTTCATATAAGTAAAAAACTTGATGATGCAATTGATTGTATATTAAGACAAAACACAACAAACTATGATGTTATGTTTGATGGTGAAGAATATTCTGCTTATGCTTTGGCAACAGGATATATGACCGATACATCATATGTTGCAAGTTCAAGAATGAAGAAAATATTTGGTCGTTTGGCTTACGTATTCATTGCATTGAAAGAATTGTTTGTATTGAAAGGTTTGCCAATTACATGTACCTGTGATGGTGAAAAGTTCGAAGGCAAATATATTTACTTTATGCTCATGAATGGTGAAAGTACCGGAGGCTTCAGACTCAACAAAGGTGAAGATCTTGCCAACGGAAAAGTCAAAGTTGTTATGATCAAAAAATCTCGTCATATTGGTTGTTTGATGGCTCTTGTGAAGATGTTTATGTTTGGTATAAAATCTATTATGAAAAGCAAATATGTTATCGTTCGTGATGCTTCAAAAGTCAAGATCGTCAATCACTCAAACGAACCATTCACAATGGATGGAGAGAAGACAATGTTCTTGAGAAAAAATGTTTCAGTTTTGTCTGATATAAAACTTATAAAAAAGTAAACACACTGAAAAATTTTCAGTGTGTTTTTTTTATCGAAATTTTTCTTTGTTAGTTATAAAGCAATATATAAAAAAATATAATAAATAATGAAATTATCCAGTGTGAAAATTAATCAAAAATGTATTATCGAGTCGATTGAAAACTTGGACTTCAAATTAAAAGTTCGTCTCATGGAACTAGGACTAGTCAGAGGGACAAATTTGTATGTAAAAAACAAGAGCATTTTGAAGAAAACATTGCTTATTGTTTTTGCTTCAAGTTGTTTCAGTTTGTCAACAAAAATTGCCGATAATATCATGGTGAGAT
>JAFVPU010000148.1 GCA_017505165.1 Clostridia bacterium | reverse complement strand
GTGGATGCTGATATGAATTTCTCAATCCCATATGGGCCATTTCATGGAATAAAACTATATATAAAATCTTATCTGGTAAAATTCCATCTTTATCTTTATAACACATAAACGTTTCATCTCCTTTATTTATTGTTTCTCCGACTTTATTCTGAGATCGATAAGATTTTAACTTATCAATATTGAAATGAGACATGATATTTAAAACATAATCTCTGTCTGATTCGACATAAGGTCTTTCATAAAGACTTTTCATAACTGCATTTGCTGATCTTATAAGTCGCTCGTTAGTTTCTTTAACGTGCTTTTGCAACGGCGAATATTTTTCAACTTTTTTGCAATATATTAAGGCAACCACAATCACGATGATCGATATGACGATCGAAATTATCGACAGAGCTAATATCATCGCCATAAAATGAAGTTTATTTCTTGTTCATAAGAAAAGGCAAATTTATTATGAAAAAATATTATGAATCTATATATTCATAATAGCTTATTCACGAAGAGTCTTTGACTCTTCGTATCGAACGTCATATCCAGCACCACGAAGTATTGCATCAAATATAACTGGCTTATAACAAAGACCATTTACTGATACTTCCGATGTTGAAATATCACCGCAATGAGTGCATTTAAAGCAGTTTGATAATTTATCATAATATGCATTCATAGAATTGCAAAGTTTGCAAAACATCCATATAGAATTTGATGAATTTCGACCATATTCTGATTTAAGACTTTTCATAATTCCAGAAGCTAACAATGCATCGATTTCCATCGATCCAATAGATGCTCCACCATTCTTTCTTTTTCCACGAGTTGGATCTCTTGTGAGAATGTTTCTAGCACCATGATCACGACAATGTATTTTATCTTCCAATAGCATTTCTTGAGTTGCATATGAAATCATACCAGTCATTATTTTATCTTTAAGTTTGCTTCCATCTTTTCCATTATAATAAGTTTTATATAGATCAGATTTTAATGCTTCATCTAGAAGTTCTGTTTTATCACCAAATTGATTGATTGTTATTGAACCGCTCGTATCAGCAATATGATCGGCAAAATATGGCTCAAGAACAGTTCCATAAGTTTCTCTTTTTATAACAGATGACGGATTCATAACTAGACATGGAATAACACCATCGTCTGTTATATCCATTTCATGAGGCATGAATATTTTGCATAACACACCTTTTTGACAAGTTTGTGTTGCAAATTTATTTCCAAGAATTGGTCTTATGCAAAGCTGAACACGAACCATTTTAACTAAAGTATTTTTATAAATAGATGGAACAGAATTGCAAGTTATAACATATTTATTGCCAGTAAGTTCTTCATCACTTCCTTTGATATTTGAAGATACTTTGTCATAAACTATGGATTTATCAATAATTGATGATTGCATAACTGCTTTCGCAATTAAGACAGTGTTTGGATTAACACGCAATCCGATCGACGTCGGCACTGCATATTCTGGATCGATTATTCCATAGTCTTTATTTTCCATTCCATTTGCTTTGACATTTCCAATCATATATGATTCTCTT
>JAFVPU010000147.1 GCA_017505165.1 Clostridia bacterium | reverse complement strand
TTCCCATCAAAGAATGGATAGAAGTTTTCTATGTTTTTGATTTGTTCGTTTGTCAGCTTGAAATCGTTTTTGATGTAATAATCCAATTTGTTCAACAAATCTTTTTCATTTAGTGTATAATCACCAAGAATTTGATCTCTTTCATTGAAGTAGCCTGTATTGTGATGATTCTTATGATAAGTATCCTCGTCAAATAAGTACCATATTACAGGTTTTTTCATATAAGCAAAATCAAAGAAAACACTTGAATAATCTGTTACTAAAATTGCTGATTCTTTAAGTAATGTTTGAACATCACAAGTTGAAATACTTCCGATTTGAATTCTTTCATCATTACAATTAAACAAATGTATAAATTTCTGCATCTCTCTATGTGGATAAAATATAACTTTTTTATCATTATTTGTTAATAACAATTTCAATTCTTTTGAATTCAATAATCCATTCCAATATTTAAAATATTCTGAGTTTTTGAATTCTTGTTCGCTTGCTGAGGATAAATAATGTCGCCAAGTTGGCATGATTAGAATTTGTTGTTTATTTATTACATTAAACATTAAATTGTCATGTCTTGGCAATCCTAACAAGTGAACTACGTTATCATTGAAACCATATTTATCTTTGATAAATTCATATTCTTTATATGCACTTGTTACAAATAACTTTAGATTTATATTTTTTGCTACATACCCGGTGTAATCTCTGATAACCCCATGTTGTAAAAAATACGTTTTGTTCTTCCATAATTTTTTGTTCAAATAATATGTAGGCTTGAAGGTTGGATGAGTTGATATTTCTTTACTACACAAAAAATAATAAAACCAATGTTGAATTGTTCTGAAGTTACAAGTCTTACCCAAACTGGCAACTTTTTGATAATCAGGAGATTTCTTATTGATAATATACACAACTTTTTGTTCTGGATGATTTTCTCTCAAGTATTTAAAGAACCAATAACCATTATCTCTTGCATACTGACCACATTCATATACTATCCATAAATCTTTGTTCCAAATTTTTGCAAAACAAGCAGCAATCCATGCTGGAATTGCTAGAAATATATATCCAAATATACATTTGATAACTTTTGTTAGCTTCTTCATTTATATCTCCGTAAATTTATTTGAAAACTATAGTGGTTTATTATGATCTGAATTTTTTGTCTTTATTATATTGAAAATTTTACCAGCCAAACCAAAGGTACAAAGATTGATGATTTTTTTCAATCTATTTTTTATTTTTTGCTTTGGTGTATACCAAGAAGCATTATACCAGTGGATAGAATGAGTGTTTTTTGTTATTTTTTTCTTGTTGGATACCACATCGATTGGACTGAAATATTCGGATGAATAAAATTTTGTATTGCCAATTTGTTGTGTTTCATTTTTCCTTTTTAGACCCAAATCTTCAAAGTATTTTGTATAAACTTCACATATTGTCATATCTGCCATGTTGTTTATATCAAATTTTTTATTTCGGTAAATATTCAAAATATTTTTTAAATCTATGTTTCCTTTTTCACTTTTTATAAACAACCCTGGATTTAACATGTTTGAAGTTTCAAATCCTATCACACAATCGTAACCATTTGTGATGTCTTCAATAGGTTTAATTAGTTCCACATCAACATCAAGATAAATTCCACCTTCATTATACAAAATTTCGGTTCTAAATACATCTGATACAAATGCGTATTTTTTTGACTCATAAGCTTCTTTTGTGAAATTATATTTATTTATGTCCAAGTTTGTTTCGTCCCATCTTTTAATTTCATAATCAGGACAAAATTTTTTCCAACTTTGAATACATTTCTCAGCACTCTTTGGCAATTCCTTCCCACCAAACCAAATATAATGTATATATTTACTCTCCATGACCAACACCTTCTCCTAGTACAATTGATACTTCTTTTTGTTCTTTCTCAATGCTGTTGCTATTATAAGCAAAATATATTATCAAGAAGTAATTTGAAATTCTATATGAAAAGAAGTCTAATCCCATCAAGAACATAAACACAGAGGCGATTATTGCAATTATTGGAAGATTTAATTTGAAAACTTTTTTCCACCCAATGTAAGAACACAATAAACAGAAGAACAATCCTACACCTACAATGCCAATATAGTACCACATTTGAATCAAAGTATTATGTGAACTGCAATCTTGTAATGTACTCCAAGCCCCGACATCTTTTGCGCTAATTCCATAACCAAACATCAATGTCTTGAAATTTGAGAATATATAGTCAAAATAAACCATCCATATATCAGTTCGTCCTGTAGTTAGATTTGTAATACCAGACTTGCTTGTTACATCATTATTAAATAGCCTAAATAATATTGTGTAAGTTCTAAATGCATTAAAAGCAAAGACGATAACCCAACAACATAAAATTGTTAAAATTGTTTTGTAGCACTTTTTCTTGTCTTGCACTATTGAATAAATAATCAAACAAACTGTAATGAACAAAAATATTAATAACGCGCTTTTGCTTATAGTAAATGTCAAAATCAAGAAAGTCGTTGTATACACCAACCAAAAAAATATATTGATTTGCTTCTTCATATACAAGAAACTAAAACCTGACAGAAGTATAGCCAATTCTCCAGCAAACACGTTTACATTTTGAGCACAGGCAGAAAATCTAAGCAAACCAAATGCCGTGAAGCGATCTACAAGGTCTTGTAACCTTCCATTTATTGGTCTAAATAATCCAATTAAAACTGAAGCCAACATACCCAAAGCAAAGATAAAAATTAATTCTTTGAAAGAAATGTCTTCTTTGTAATACCAAATAACATACAACAAAGCTAAACCTAAAAGTAAACTACAAAAAGTTGTTATATTTGAAAAATTAAATTGAAGTAAAAGATAAGCCACAAAAATTCCAAAGAAAATCGTAAGAGGAATATTGAGCTTTGTTTCCTTTTTGAAAAGTTTTATAACCAACTTTATTCCAAGTACAGCGATTAATGCTCCAACCACTATTGGTAATAAATAAAAACTTTTTACATTTAATTTGAAAATACTGACCAAAGGCAACAATAAAAACACAAAATACAGACCTTTTCCACTATTATTCATTGCAATTGGTATTAAAGCAAAAATTAATGCTCCAATTATGAACCATTTACAAAATATACTCAAAAACATACAAAATAATATTGGTAATGACTGCAAAACAATCTTTTTTGCATCAGTAGAAATATTTAATTCTTCTTTCAGTTGAAAAAACATTTGCTTTATTTTAGTTTTCATATTTATCCTTTCAAAATGTTTAAGAATGAAAATTTATCACACAATTTCAAACATTCATACCTTTCAATCACAAGTAACTCAATTATATAAAAATTTAATTGATAAGTAAAGCAAATTGTCGATCTTATTCGTATCTTTTCATTATATTTTTCACTGCTTTTACTTTTAAGTAAAAAACCACTCATTTTTTGTTGAGTGGTCTTTTCTAACTATAATATTGATATAAAATCCGTGGTGTGTAAATGCTTTAAAATTTTACTACTCCGTTATCAGTTGAGAATTCGATATTGTTATCATTATTTGTAATTTGTTGTTTCTGTGTTGAAGATATTTTATTCTTGTTGGCCTTGCTGACTATTTTCTCAAAAACTTGTCTGTTGTCGTAACAACCTTCTACAAACTGATTTAATACTAAACTCGAAGCATAATTTAATAATTTTGCATTCTTGGCAAATTCTGTATCTGCCTCCAAAATACCTCTTTTAGTCAAACAATCAATTGAATGATCACCGACATATATATCCGAATTGAGTCTATCTGGTATTATAAAGATATTTTGTTCTACCTTGAATGTAATCATTCGCTGTTCTTTGTAAATCTTATCAAAAGCAGATTGAATATCAAAAGGATCTTCAATTTTCAAAATCTTCTTGATTACCCCTCTTGGATGATCAACATCAACCCTTTTTTCTCTTGCTTCATTTATTGGTTTGACCCAACTGTGATTGATATCTGTAAACGGCGTAATTATAACACCATTAACTTTATGTTCAGACAAAAGATTTGGTGCATAAGCAAAATATTGAATTTTACTCACCAATTGTTCGGCGATAGATGGATGATATTTTTCCGTCAATGTGTTATATATATCATCAATAATTATATTTGCGAAATTGCTACCACCACAGTGAGATACTAATATCATGTTCTTCAACACTTTTTCAATGCCTTGTTTTTCCTTCAAATTACCTATTCTATCTCTTAATTGTGGTTCAAATATTTTTTTGTAAACTTCATGAAGTTCTGTTTCATATTCTCCCAAAATACATCTTGTTATTGGTGAAATTGGTTCTGAATCATATATGAAAGAAAATAAACTTACTCTACTTTTATTTTGCTCTGACAATAATCTTTCTATTACTTTTGCATTTCCATTTGCCGCTTCTGGTCTATTTGTAGAATTTCCACCAAACACAAACACCATTTTGTTTTGAGGTGGTACAAATGTTTTTAAATCTTGTGGTTCCCAATTATGTTCGATATCACCATTGACAACTCTACACCCCATATGTATACGCGTATCTAAATGTGTTTTTTTCATTTTAGCTCCTTCTGTATTAGTTTTCCAGCTTTAACTCTTCATCTGAAAGATCAATTCTTAAAGCTTGATTATATATTTCATTTATATTAAATTTTTCACGACTTGTTGATAAACAATAATCAAAAGCGTGGTTCAAAAATTTTGCGGTTGATTTTCCCGCTTTTGTTTGATTTGGATTTTCTGATTTATAATTTATTACACCAGCAAAATTATGATCTTCCTTGTTTCCGTCATTATACAATAGATTAGGAGTAGTTACAATAGAGTTCTTGTCAGAAAAATACAAAGTATTTTTACCTTTCACTTTCTTTTTGTATTCACCCATAAAATTTGAGTTGACTCTTGCAGTAATTTTGTTTTGTCCAAACAAATCCATTCTTGGTTTGGAAGAACGAACATTTTTGCTTTTGAGCATTTTTTTATAAACAAGTTTAGCACTTCCCATAGAATCATAAACAGGAGCAATATAAATAGCCTTCACAGGAGCATCTACCAATGAATAAGGAGCATATCCTATAAAAACAATACTTTCAAAAATCTTTCTGATATCTGATCTTGAGAATTTGTTTTTTACCATGATCTTAGCGAAATTGTTCATCAAATTATTCATCACATATCCTCCAGCACTATGACCGAAGAAGACAACATTACTTAAACTCTTTTTGATATCTTCAACTGATTTCAATTTGTCATCTTTGAATAATACTTTTTGAAACATTTGATTTGCCAAACCTTCATAATCCAATTCTATGTATGGATATTCGTTAAACAAAGGTTGATTGTTTGGATAAAAAATCGCATAGGTTGATAATTCAGAATTTTTCTTCATATTTCTGACCCAACCACGACAAAGATATGAGTAAAATTCAGCTCTACTCAAGCTTCTTGAATTATTACCACAAAGGATTATAATACTTTTCTTTTCAAAATCGATTCTTGATATATCCGTTCTCGCAAAAGAAAGTTGGTTTTGAGAATTTATTTTTGATTTCAAAACCGCAAAATCACGACGATAATCACTATCAAATCTGTAAAGCATTTTTGCCTCCGTTTGTTTTATTCTAACACAAAAAATAATCATTGTCCATAGCTTTTAAAAATTAAACATATATAAATTTTGATTTTTTCGTTTATATTTTATAATAAAATGCAAACTAAGCCTGTTATAATTGACTTTGGGACTACTAATCCTTATAATTGTTTATTATTGGAGTTGAAATGAAAGCAAGCGAAAAAATAAAAAAAGCAGATTACACCTATGATATAAACACCAGCAAAAAGGATAAAAAATCAACCATATGTTTGAGTGTTTGTCATTTGATATCCGAAATATCAAACATCTTTTTGTCCACTTTCTTGATTGCACATATCTATTCATTAACGTCTAACATTTACGAATATGCAAAAAATGTTGCTCTATATCAATTCTTCACATATCTCACAATGTTTGTTACATATTTTATTTTCAGCTACTTTGTTGATAAAACTAATCGAATATGGATATATAGATTGGCGGTTGTATTCAAAACCATATTCATAATAGTTGCTATATTTTATGGTGAAGATCTTGCAAAAATTATTATTTTGGCCGGGTTCTTGCATGGTATTTCTCATGCAGCGTATTATTCTAGCTATAATGTATTAAAACAAGAAATGGTGAGTCGAAAAAGTATTGGAAACTTCACTGTTATAATTAAAATATGTGCAAAATCTATCAGTGTTATCTTCCCGATAATTTTAGGCGCTTTGATAGAAATTTCCACATTCTCACTTGTTGCAGTATATGTGTTTATCTTAAGCGTAATTCAGTTGATTATTTCTTTGTTTATCAAAGCAAAGAAGCCCAAAAATAGTTCTTATCAACTTCTCGAGTACTTGAAAAAACTCAAAACCAATCCTAGTGTAAAAAATAAATTCGGAAGCATATATATACTTGCCTTGTTCTATGGGTTTATTACAGCAATATCAGCCCTATTAAGCATAAACATCATGATGGAATTTGGTTCAAACTTCAGTCTTGGAGCAATGACAAGCATATTTGCTCTAGTTTCAGTAATGGGTTTATTGCTGATGAACAAGTTTACAAAAAGAGGCAAACGTTCGTGGTTATATATCACTGCATCTATCTCGCTTATAGCAAGCGCAATATTATTTGCATGTATAACAAATATCACAACACTAATTATTTACAATTTCTGTTTTGTTTTAAGTGAGATAGTCCTTGGCATAAACTTTGAGGTATACAGAAATCAAAATATAAAAGAAGCCGGTTTGTATGACGACATTGCTGAACACCAAACAATTACCGAATGCTGTATGCAAATAGCAAGAATGATTTCTTTTGGAATTTTATTCATTGTTAGTTTGATAGGAAATCATTTTGTATTCCAATTTGCATTTATCATTTTTATTTTATTATTCACAATTATGGCTCCAATACTCATCAAATATGAAAAACAAAACTCAAATCAAGATTCTGTCAAAAACCAATAGATAGATTGACTCCAACCTATTGAATTTAAAATTATTTGTGATATAATTAGATCGAGGAGAAAAAAATGCTTATCAAAGAACTGCTTCAACAACTTGAAAATCTAGACAAACAGCAAGCCGAAATCAAACAAAAGAAAAAAAATCTGATTCTAAAAGCAAAAACAGATCGAGTTCTGGAAGTTCAATTGTCCGATTTAATAATTGAATTACAACAACAATCACCAGACTCGAAATATGTTGTTAAAATAAATCCGATTTATATTCCAAACTCTATATTTAACAAAATGGATGAAGTGAAAAACTATATAATCAAGAACATTACCGGCTTGGGCATACGAATAGAAGACTTGAATCATTATCAAATAAATATAAGTATCAAAGACACCATGTTGAGTAATAACGAATATTTAGTTGACCATCTGGAATTTGATCACAAAAACCATACCGCTGTTATCCCAAATAAAATAATACCAAATATAATGCTAAATTTAGACTTGGATAATAGCAATATGCAAAAAGAGTTTTTCAAAAAAGCAGTAATAAAATGTGTTGAAAAACAAGAAAAAATGAAAAAATACATAAAAAATAATGAAATTTAAATAAAAAAACACCAAAAATTTGGTGTTTTTTTATTTTTTATTTCAACAATTTATTAAGTTGTTTTAATTTTTTTGTAGACAACTCATCAATTCCATCAAGGCGATAATTCAGTTTGAGTTGCTTGTATTTGTGAACTCCAATAGTCTTATAAGGTAAAAGTTCAATCTTCTCAACATTTTTTATTTTTGATGCAAAATTTTTCAGCAACAAAATATGTTCTTCATCATCATTAATTCCAGGTACAATAACTTGTCTCAACCAAAGTTTTTTGTTTTCTTTCTGACAGATTTCCACAAACTTATTGAATCTATCCATATTTTGTCCGGTTATTTTCTTGTATTATGCTTCTTCAACTGCTTTTATATCCAAAATAACCAAGTCAACATATTTCAAAATTTCTTCATATTCACCAAAACCTACTCCGGCAGTATCAATAACTGTGTGAATATTTTTTTCTTTGCAAAGACGCAAACATTCAAGCAGGAACTCAGGTTGCAAGAGAGGTTCTCCCCCAGAAAAAGTAACACCTCCATCTTTTCCAAAATAATTTTTGTACTTTTCCACTTTTTCGACCAATTCTTGTGGAAAAATTTCTTGAGAATCCCCCACTAGATCCCAAGTTTCAGGATTATGACAATAAAGACATCTCAATTTGCAACCCTGCAAAAACACGACGAACCTGATTCCTGGTCCGTCAAGTGTTCCTAAGGTTTCGATACTATTTATTCTACCTTTCATTATATTCTCTCATGGAATGTACGAGCAATCACTTCTTCTTGATGAGCTCGAGACAATTTATTGAAATTGACTGCATATCCGCTCACACGAATAGTAAGAGATGGATACTTGCCCGGATTATTCATTGCGTCAACCAGCATTTCACGATTCAATACATTCACATTCAAATGTTGTGCTCCTTGCAAGAAATAGCCGTTCAATATTCCTACAAGATTGTCGACTTGTTCGGCTTCAGTTCTACCCAAAGCGTTTGGCACAATTGAGAAAGTGTTGGAGATTCCATCTTGACAACAATCTTTGTACGGAATTTTTGCCACACTATTAAGACTCGCCAACGCTCCAGACACGTCTCTACAATGCATAGGATTTGCTCCTGGTGCAAAGTGAACTCCTGCCTTTCTTCCATCAGGAGTGGCTCCTGTTTTCTTACCATACATCACATTTGAAGTTATAGTCAAAGCAGACAATGTATGTTTCGCATTTCTATAAAGTTTGTTTCGTTTCAAACATTTGATAAATTCTTGAACGATTTCTTTTGCGATATTGTCTACATCATCAATGTCGTTTCCGTATTTTGGATAGTCTCCCGTGATGTGGAAATCAACAGTAATGCCTTTATCATTATATACAGGTTCAACTTTTGCAAACTTGATTGCAGAAAGCGAATCAGTTGCAACAGAAAGGCCAGCGATTCCAAATGCCATCAATCTACCAACAATGGTATCATGCAAAGCCATTTGTCCTGCCTCATAAGCGTATTTATCGTGCATGAAGTGAATTATGTTCATAGCGTCTACATAAGTTGCCGCCACCTTCTTCATGGTTTCAAAATATGCTTTTTTCACTTTTTCATAATCCAAAACTTTGTCTTCAATTTTCTTGATACCTTTCACAACTTGAGCACCAGATACTTCATCAACTCCGCCATTAATTGCATAAAGCAGAGTCTTGGCAAGATTACATCTAGCTCCAAAGAATTGCATTTGTTTGCCTACTTGCATTGCAGACACGCAACACGCTATCGCATAATCCGAACCATAAATAGGACGCATAGCATCATCACTTTCATATTGTATACTATCAGTGAGAATTGAAATTTTGGCACAATATTTTTTGAAGCTTTCTGGAAGTTTGTTTGACCAAAGAACTGTCAAATTAGGCTCTGGGCTTGAGTCAAGATTAATCAGACTGTGCAAAAATCTATATGAATTCTTTGTTACCAGACTTCTTTTTTCATCAAGCATACCACCAATACTTTCTGTTACCCATGTAGGATCTCCAGCAAAGATTTCATCATATGCAGGAGTTCTCAAATGACGAACAAGTCTCAACTTGATTGTGAATTGATCTACTAATTCTTGTGCTTCTAACTCAGAGATCTTTCCACTTTCAAGATCCCTATTGATGTATATATCCAAGAAGGTAGATGTTCTTCCAAGACTCATTGCTGCGCCATTGTTTTCTTTTACAGATGCGAGATATCCAAAATAAGTCCATTGGAAGGCTTCTTTAGCATCTGTTGCAGGATTTGAAATATCATATCCATAAGACAGAGCCATTTTTTTGATTTCATCCAATGCTCTTATTTGCTCTGCAACCTCCTCACGAAGTCTAATCTTTTCTTCACTGTCGAGGTTAATAAGTTCCTTGCTTATCATATCATTTTTCTTTTCTTCAATAAGACGATCAATTCCATACAAAGCAACTCTACGATAATCACCAATAATTCTTCCTCTACCATATGCATCTGGAAGTCCTGTCAAGAGTCCAGCTTTTCTCGCCGCTCTGATATCCGGAGTGTAAACATCAAAAACTCCATCATTATGAGTTTTTCTTATTCTTGACTCAAATATATCGTCAAGTCTCTTGTCCAACTTTCTGCCATATGCTTCAAGCGCACTCTTTGCAGTTCTGAGTCCACCATAAACGTTTACTATTCTTTTCAAAGGTTTGTCTGTCTGAAGTCCAACTACTACTTCATTCTTTTTGTCAATATAGCCTGCCTTGAAAGAGTTTATTCCTGACAAGTTTTTTACATCAACATCAAGAAGACCTTTTTCGGTTTCTTTTTTGAGCAAAGTTTTACATTTTGACCATACTTTGTTTGTTTTATTAGAAATTGGCGCCAAAAAAGAATCATCACCAAGATATTCGGTGTAATTGTTTGCAATAAAATCTGCCACATTGATTTCTTCTTTCCATTTTTCGCCATTAAAATTTTGCCATGCTGAGATATTCTTATCCATAATTCCCCCTTTTGTATTGTTAGTTTATCATAAGATTTTAAAATATTTTTGTTGTTTATACAACAATTTTGACATCTAAAACATTTTCTAGATGGATAAACATAATATCAACTCTGGTTTTGCTTGTCAATTTTTTTGATATTGATTATAATAAATTTATGCAAAAGTCTAAAACCTCAAACAAATTTTATCTTATTTGGGCAATCTTATTCTCAGTTTTCCCAATTATTGTTTCAATTTTAGATTTAATTTCCATCAGTTTGAATATAGATATTCTTTTGTTAGTTTGTTTTTTTGTTTTTTCTATATCTGCTTTGTGTAGATTATTTTTGTTACTTAAAAAAGACTATAAAAATACCACAAATTCAATAAAATCATTTTTTCCAGCACTAATAAAAAGTCCTGTGAAAATTGTAATCTTTATTTGCTTTCTATTAGTTTTGATTTCATCTTTTGTTAACGGAGTCAATAGCCATACATTTATATTTTGTTCTTATTTTATAATTTTGCTTTGTTTTTTTAAAACAACAAAAGATCAACATAATTTAATTATAAACCTACTTCTAATAAGCACAACAATTTGCTGTCTTATGGGATTTATTGATCCTACAGGAGAAAAACTGCCAGGATTCAATCCAAAACAAATGGACTTATCATTACAGTTTTACAACCCCAACCATTCTTCATATGTTATGGCAACAATGATCATTTTATCTATCGGAATGTTGCAGAAAAGCAAGGCTTTGATTTTAGAAATTCTCTATATCCTAATGTCATTTGTATATGCCACCTTTATATTCATGAACGGATCTTTTGCTGGAATAGTTATTATGTTTGCTTCGATTTTCATAATGATTGTTTTCTATATTATAAGATTCAAAAAATTTCCATTAAAAATGTTTATTTCCCTTGTTTTTATCATTTTGATAAGTTTATTGATAGAATTCGTACCTAATATAAATGATTATCGAACTACTCCATATAACTATATCATTGAAACTATTGACGCAATCAATCATTATTTCAAAACCGAAATTCCAATTCCAAAATTATGGGGTGCGACAAAAGAATATTTGACAAAAGCTTCCACTTCAGATGCATATACTTTCACTGAAAGAGAACGTCTTTTGACTTCTTCACAAGAAGCAATGCTCGATACACCAAAAACAATTTTATTTGGATATGGAGCGGGAGCCTATTCTAATTTCACGCCTCACAATATGTTCCTATCCTTAGCTCTTGAGTTTGGCATAGGAGTGCCTATTTGTATATTCGCAGTTATGATATTATGTTTTTATAAATTTATCAAAAACAAAGCATGCCATAGTCTTTATTTCGTTATATTCTCTGTTGTGTGCTTTGTGTTATGTGGTCTAACCGGAAGCTTGGTTTCTTATTCAGCGATTTATCTATTTATTCTTCTTGGATTAGGTTTTAGAATCGTGAAAAATGAAAATAATTAAACAGCAAGTCAATTGCTGTTTTTTTTACAAAGATTTAATTCCATAAACTGTAAAAATTAAAAGGACAAAATTTAGTTGATTTAAAATTTTAATAATGTTATACTCTATTTGCATTAAAAACACAATTAGGAGAACATATGAAAGAAAAAAAGAAATTTTCATTATATAACAACTTTTTTAAGCGTTTTTTTGACTTTATTTTTTCGTTGTTAATGATAATCGTTTTATCACCAATCTTGTTGTTGGTATATTTATTGTCTTTTGTTATTTTAAAAGGTAATCCAATATTTAAACAATATAGACCAGGAAAAAATGGGAAAATTTTTGGTGTATACAAGTTTAGAAGCATGACCAACAAAAAAGACAAAGATGGCAATCTTCTTCCAGACAAAGACAGAATCACCAGTTGGGGAAAATTCTTGAGAAAATGTAGTATTGATGAACTCCCTCAATTGTTTAACATTTTGAAAGGCGATATGAGTTTCATTGGACCAAGACCAAGAATGGTTGAAGAATGTGTTTTCTTGAATGAAGATCAACAAGACCGTTTCAAAGTTCGTCCAGGCATATCTGGTTGGGCTCAAGTAAATGGAAGAAACAATATCACATTGGACAAGGTTGTTGAGTTTGACAAAGAATATGTTGAAAAGCAATCTATTGGTATGGATATCAAAATTTTATTCAAAACAATTGCCTGTGTTTTCAAACGAAAAGATATAAACAAAGAAGGAACGGTTTCAAACGAATTCCATGGAGATTATCTCCTCAGAACAGGAAAAATTGACAAAGCTTATTATGATGAAAAAATTAGTCTTGCAAAAGAACAAATTGCAAAAGCTAAAAATAAATAGGAAAAATTTATGACAAACAAAAAAATATTAATGATATCAACACTTGATGATTTTATACACAGATTTTTAATACCTCACATTGATCATCTCAAAGAGCAAGGCAACGAAGTTGAATGCGCTTGTAACGAATCTGGATTTTGGTTCAAAGAGTTGCAAGAAAAGCATGGTATTACAATGCATAAAATACCTTTTGGCAGGAATCCTTTAAAACCATCAAATTTAAAAGCATACAAACAACTCAAGCAATTGCAAAAACAAAATAAATACGATGTTATTTACTGCCATACTCCAGTGGGCGGTTTTATGGGAAGAATGCTTGCAAAGAAATTCAAAATTCCTTGCATCTATATGGCTCATGGGTTCCATTTCTACAATGGGTGTCCACTGAAAAACAAATTGATTTTCAAGACACTTGAATCATGGGCATCAAAATATACCGATATACTTATAACAATCAACAACGAAGACTATGAAGCAGCGAAGAAAATGAAAGCCAAGAAAGTCTTCAAGATCAATGGTATTGGTGTTGACTTCTCTACATACAAGAAAAACGAAAATTTGAATCAAACAGAATTCAGAAAATCTCTTGGTATTAAGTCAGATGATTTTGTGGTTACTTCTGTCGGAGAACTCAACGAAAACAAAAACACTTTCCGATTGCTTGAAGTTATTAAAAACCTAAACAATCCAAAAATCAAATATCTAATATGTGGTCAAGGTCCTTTGGGCGAAAAATATAAAAAATACATTGAAGATAACAATCTTCAAGACAACATCAAATTGCTCGGATTCAGAAAAGATATACCAGATATATTGACTATCACAGACTTATACATTATGCCATCTTATCGAGAAGGATTATCCAAATCTATGATGGAGGCTATGTGTTATGGTCTCCCTATCGTTGCTTCAAAAATTCGAGGAAATACCGACCTTGTAGGAGACAATGAAGGTGGAATCTTGTGTTCTCCAACTGAGAGTGAAGAATTCAAACAAGCAATCTCAACACTTTTCGAAAATAAAGAGTTGTGTGAAAAATATTCAAAAAGAAATTTGGAAT
>JAFVPU010000146.1 GCA_017505165.1 Clostridia bacterium | reverse complement strand
GGTCTTGGTAATGGTGAAACACCAATATTCCCTATTCATATATTCAAGGTAAAAGAAGGTGTAAACTACAACCCGAAAGATCCGAACTATGATCTGTTCAAACTCTCATGTGAAGTATCAGCAAAGAGATTATTCCCTAACTTCTCATTTATTGATGCCCCATTCAATAAGCAATTCTATAAGAAGGGTGATCCTAATACAGAAATTGCCTACATGGGATGTGTTCAAGGCGATGAAGTTGTGACATATAAAGTTGATGATAAACTCTATGTTCAATCCTTCAAGCGTTTCTGGGAACATATGAACGAGTTGGGTATAAAGGAATACGGTAATTCAGAATATATCGTAACCGAAGGTAAGGTTCTTATATATGACTCATCGGTTGGTGATTTCGTTGGATGTAAGAAAATAATAAAGAATCCTAATAAGAATGATTGGGTTCAGGTTAAATTCAACAACGGAAGAAACCTGACATGTACACTGGACCATCCATTACCAATAATGAATGGATCTGGAGAATTAGTTAGAACATTGATGAAGGATGTTAAGATCGGTGATAAAGTACCGGTAACATACAATCAGTATTCATCCAATAAATATGAATTTGACAGCAGTATTGCGTGGTTGCTTGGTTTGTTAGTATGTGATTCAAATTATGACACTGGAATCGTATTGAGTCTCGGTGTTGGTGAAGAGGATATAATAGACAAGGTAATGGAAGTGGCTAACACAAAATGGAACGCATATGTTACTGTTAAGGACATGAGAAAGTACAATGGTGAAAATTATTACCAGGTAAGAATAAATTGTGGTGAACAGTCCAAGTTTAAGAGAGAATATCTCTTCAACATGTTTGGTGGTGGACCAAAAATATACAGACAATTACCGAATGAAGTATTTGAATGGTGTGAAGATGCTAGATATGGTATGCTCGCTGGATTAATAGATGCTGACGGTTATTGTACAAAAGATTCAAGAGGTACACGCGTTATGCTTGGTTCCACTAACAAGGAACTTGCGTTACAAGAGATGGCTCTTGCACAATCTCTCGGTTTACCATGTAAAATGTATATAACAACATATTCATCTCATAAAGATGATGTTAGATATAGAATTGAATTTGGTGTCAATGAGAAATTGTATTCACATATGGCTTCTGAGAAGAAGAGAGTTATGAAGGTTATTGACGACAAGGAATGTGTTGTAAGTGCAAACATCATGACACCTGATGTATGTGAAATAGTGTCTATTGAGAGAATCGATATCGATGAATATAGCTATGATGTCGAGACAACATCAGATAGATTTGATGTATCCGGAATACTCTCACACAACTGTAGAACCCGTGTAATTAGTAATGTGAATGGTCCAGAAGTTGTTACAAGTAGAGGTAACCTTTCATTCACATCAATCAATCTCCCGAGACTCGCTATCATGGGAGCACTCTATGATCCACACAATGGAATACATACTGCTGTTGAAACATTCTTTGAATTACTTGATGAGATGATGAATAATGCTATTGATCAGCTTATGCATCGTTTCAGAATTCAGTGTCAGCGTAAGGTTAAGAATCATCCTTTCCTCATGGGTCAGGGTGTATGGATGGATTCAGAGAAGCTTTCTCCTGATGATACACTTGAAGAAGTATTAAAACATGGCTCATTATCGGTAGGATTTATCGGTCTTGCTGAAGCACTCAAGGTACTTACTGGATATCACCATGGTGAAAGTAAAGAAGCATGGGATCTCGGATATAAAATCATTAAGCATATGAGAGATCGTATGGATGAAGAAGCTGAAAAGACAAAACTTAACTTCTCATTACTTGCAACTCCTGCTGAAGGATTATCTGGTAGATTCGTTAAGATAGATGCTGAACGGTTTGGAAAGATACCTGGAGTTACTGACAGAGACTATTATAGTAACAGCTTCCACATCCCCGTTTATCATGAAATCTCGGCATTCGAGAAGATTAAACTCGAAGCTCCATTCCATGAACTCACTAACGCTGGTCATATCAGCTACATTGAGCTTGACGGTGATGCAACTGCTAATCTCGGAGCATTTGAGAAGATTGTTCGTTGCATGAAGGATCAGGGTATTGGTTACGGAGCTATCAATCATCCTGTTGATAGAGATCCCGTTTGTGGATATACCGGAATCATATACGATGAGTGTCCACAATGCGGACGTAAAGAACGTGATTCCGAAATCGGATTTGAAAGAATCCGTCGTATAACAGGTTACCTTGTTGGAACCATGGATAGATGGAATAATGCAAAAGCTGCAGAAGAACGTGATCGTGTGAAACATAATACTTGATTTAATTGAATATGGTGGGGATTAATCCCCACCATATATTTCCTATTTTTTATAAATTCCATATATATATAATTTATATGATATCGGAGAACAGATGATATCAATGAATCAATCTAAGGAGGTACCCATCAAGGGTACCTCCGGATATGATTCAAATCAATATATTTTTGTTTTTCGGAATATATATGATATTAATGGTATCACACAGGACACTCCATTTCCTGTTGGTATATAAAAATTTAATTAACGAAAGGAATGATTAATTATGGAGAAAATGTTAGTAAAGGTGTATTTTGTAGAGGAGCTTCTTGGATCTTGTCCCAGTCAGAAGGACATCTATGCGGAGTATATCGCAGGTAAGGGTCCTAACGCTAAGAAGATTGAAGAAGAGATCGCGGCTCTCGGTGAAGAGGCTGTTGAGAAGAAGGGCACAACTGTGTTCCTCAGAAGAAAGGACGGCACGCCTACTCTTTCAAATCACACTTGGCTCGGCTACTTCAAGGAGAAGGTAAAGTACCTTCGCCAGAAGGACGATTCACCCTGCAAGAAGTTCACAGCATATAAGGGTAAGATCGATGGAAACTTTATGATTCTTGAGAACTTCACAGACCTCATTCTCCCTGAGGGTGGTGAAATTACTGTGCTGCAGAGACCTCTCCGTGGTGATACAGCTCAGGGACCGATCGTTTCACTCGCATCATCTGAGTGTGCTCCTGCAGGAACATCCTGTGAGTTTACACTCGCTATTGATGCGAAGGAATTTGTAAAGTATGCTATCGAATGTTTCGATAAGGGTATCTTCAATGGTACAGGACAGTGGAGATCAGGAGGAAAGGGCAGATTCCTCTACGAAATTCGCGATCCCGAGACAGGTGAAATCACAAGCAACAATACATCCGAATATCTCGGAGTTACATCCGATGATGAAGGATTCATTGATGCACTCAATGAATTCATTGAAGAAAGACAGCTCTAATATATTGATATGAGAGTAGCATGATGGTGCGGTTATACCGCACCATACTCTCATGTTTAATTTTTGTAGAGGTTTAGTCCAGTCATGTAATGTGCGGTGTCGGTAAAGTGCTGGTATAGTACTGTTGCGTCTAGTCTAGCAAAGGTTAAGTAAAGTCTTGTTGTGTTAGATAAAGTAATGGTAAAGTGAGGTAGGGTCCGGTCTTGTCTTGTATTGTAATGGTATAGTTCGGTACAGTCCAGTGCGGTTAAGTTTAGTATGGTATAGGTAAAGTTATGTATCACATAGTCGAGTTAAGTAATGTTTCGTAAAGGTATTGTGATGTGTAGTAAAGTCTTGTGCAATGACGGTATAGTTATGTGCCGTACGGTAAAGGTTGAGTAAAGTATGGTAAAGTAAAGGTGTTGTACCATGATGTTCGGTACTGTTGAGTGGCGGTATAGTCTTGTTGAGTAACGTGCAGTATGGCATTGTAATGGTGAGGTGAAGTAACACGGTGTCATGTTGCGTTAGGTTTAGGTTAAGTCGCGTCTAGTACGGTAATGTTTAGGTGAGGTGTAGTCTGGTACTGTGATGTCAGGTAAAGGTATAGTAAGGTACTGTTCGGTGTAGTGAAGGTAGAGTAAAGTTAGGTAAAGTAAAGTAATGGTAACGTAAGGTCGCGTAAGGTCTAGGTAATGTATCGTGGAGTAGGGTATAGTAAAGGTGATGTGAAGTAAAGTAAAGTGCAGTGACGGTATGGTTAGGTGTTGCTCGGTAAAGGTATAGTATAGTGGGGTAGAGTGGGGTGTTGTTTAGTATTGTATAGGTAACGCGAAGTTCCGTTGTGTATCGTCTAGGTAAAGCAAAGGTAAAGTCGGGTAACATATCGTACTGTCTGGGTATAGTAGAGTAGAGTCTGGTATTGTAATGGTATAGTTCGGTGTAATGCTGTGATGTCAAGTGTCGGTAAGGTACCGTGAAGTCCGGTCAAGTCCCGTCTAGGTAAAGTGAAGTCGTGTCCAGTCTTGTATTGTAATGGTATAGTATTGTAAGGTCTGACAAAGTGGCGTATAGTACAGGTATGGTCTAGTCCAGTCGTGTGACGTATAGTGTTGGTAAAGTAATGTCAGGTTGTGTAGTGTCTGGTATGGGTATAGTGGTGTATTGTGTGGTATCATGTAGTAAAGTAATGGTAAAGTTGAGTACGGCATGGTATTGTTTAGTATAGGTAAGGTAAGGCCGTGTGCTGTAATGTGCTGTAATGCGTAGGTAATGTGTGGTTGAGTAAGGTGAGGTGTGATATAGTACAGGTACAGTATGGCCGAGTGCCGTTGCGTTCTGTAATGGTATGGCAAAGTGGAGTATGGTTGTGTTTAGTGAAGGTACAGTAAAGTTAGGTATAGTAAAGGTGTAGTGAAGTAAGGTTCGGTGTAATAAAGTAATGGTTATGTATCGTGGAGCAAGGTATTGCGACGGTAAAGTAGAGTAGCGTGTGGTTGGGCTTGTAATGGTAAAGTAGATTAGCGTAGAGTAGGGTCATGTTAACTCAAGTTCAGGTTAAGTCGCGTCTAGTGAATTATAGTGATGGTGTTGCATTGCAAAGTAAAGTTATGTTTTGTGAAGTATAGGTGAGGTTAAGTTTGGTGCTGTTATGTTCTGTAATGGTAAAGTACTGTGATGTTAGGTATTGTATTGATGGGGTGAAGTACCGTCGTGTCATGTGTTGTTAGGGTATCGTCCAGTGTAGTTCAGGTTACGTTATGTGATGTACAGTTTAGTGGCGTTTAGTAATGGTACAGTTGAGTGTGGTATGGTATTCGTATAGGTAACGTATTGTCCAGTTCCGTGTTGTATGTAGTGTTTTGTATAGGTAACGGTGAAGTCGTGTCTGGTCTCGTATTGTAATGGTATAGTATTGTAAGGTATGACAAAGTGCTGTATAGTAAAGGCAAGGTATCGTGTAGTGTGGTATTGTACGGTGTCGGTAAAGTACGGTAGTGTTATGTCAGGTTCCGTTATGTGTAGTATAGGTGAGGAGAGGTTTTGTCAAGTATTGTAAAGGTAAAGTCGAGTAATGTTGAGTTGAGTGTAGGTAAAGTTCTGTCCAGTGCCATGTAGTAAAGTGTTGGTTATGTAACACACAGTCTAGTTACGTGAAGTTCAGTATAGGTAGTGTAATGTTTCGTTTGGTAAGGTATCGTATGGGTGCCGTACAGTAGGGTTCAGTAGGGTATCGTATAGGTAAAGTTGAGTACAGTGTTGTACGGTATGCAGTATAGTTTAGGTATAGTATCGTCTAGTGTAGCTCAGTGAAGTATAGTGAAGGTAATGTTCAGTAAAGTGTGGTAGGGTATGGTGATGTGACGGTGGAGCAAAGTTGGGTGGTGTGCCGTGGAGGTATAGCAACGTACAGTGTTGTCTCGTCTAGCACAGGTACAGTTCTGTCCGGTCTAGTAAAGGCAAGGATCGTGGAGTAAGGTATAGTAAAGGTAAAGTAGAGTTGAACAGAGTTGTGTATAGTGTGATAATGTGTAGGTGAAGCAATGGTAAAGTGAGGTAACGCGAAGTGTCGTATCGGTAAAGCATGGTCAAGTGAAGTAAAGTATAGTAAAGTAAAGGTATCGTGACGTCAAGTACTGTGGTGTGCCGGTTTAGTATGGTATGGCAGAGTAATATGGAGCAATGTCTAGTAGTGGTAAAGCGGAGTTTGGTATTGCTTAAGTATGGTCAAGTACAGTATGATAGCGTAGTGGTGAGGTGAAGTAATGTATATTATTGTGATGCAAAGGTACAGTAGGGTGAGGCAAAGTAATGTAATGGTTAAGTGGAGCGTAGTGCTGTATTGTATCGGTAAGGTCGTATATGGCATTGTAACTTAGCGTAAAGGTATAGTCTGGTAGAATAGGGTCATGTCATGTATAGTGAAGGTACGGTAGAGTCTGGTGTGGCATAATAATGTATAGTATAGGTGGAGTAAGGTCCGGTGTAGTGAAGGTACAGTTGGGCAACGTATGGTGATGTCCTGTCTAGCGTAGGTAGAGTTAAGTCCGGTGTAGTGTAGTGTAGTAATGTATAGGTATAGTGAAGTAGGGTCGTGTGCTGTAATGGTATGGTTGTGTCAAGTCTCGTAATGTATTGTGGCGTAACGGTAGGGTCTAGTTCAGTGTAATGCTGTGATGTCAAGTATGGTATTGGTATAGTGGGATGAGGTTATGTCGAGTATAGGTATAGTATGGTAGGATTTGGTTTGGCGAAGTATGGGTACAGTATTGTAGCGTTTGGTTGAGTGCGGTATATGGTAAGGTTGGGTCATGTTGCGTCTAGTAAAGTGTGGGTTATGTAACGTACGGTATAGTTATGTGTCGTCCAGTATAGGTAAAGTAGTGTTGAGTAGCGTTCAGTGTAGTATAGGTGACGCACAGTTGGGTTAAGTAAAGTATAGTATAGGTGAAGTAAGGTTCGGTGTGGTATCACATGGTTTAGTTTAATAATGTATGGTGTAGGTCAAGCAATGTTGCGTTTGGTAAGGTGAGGTATCGTATAGGTGTCGTACAGTGGGGTTCAGTGAAGTATAGTATAGGTATTGTGATGTTGGGTTAAGTTCGGTATCGCAATGGTTTGGTAAAGTAATGTCAGGTTGTGTAGTGTTGAGTGAAGGTAGAGTAAGGTCGTGTGACGTATTGTTCTGTATATAATTGATTAAAGACCTCCTTATGGAGGTCTTTATATTTTTTATATTTATATACATATTATTGATATGATGAACAAGTTGTTCATAAATTAATTTAACGAGGAGGAAATTAAAATGAGCGAATGTAATTATAATGTGAAAGATGTAGGTGTTACTGCAGATATTTTCAAATATGAGGGTGATATCATAGACCGAACACTTCATAGTCCATTTGATATTGAGACACACAAGAAAGTGTTTACTAACTATTTGGAGGTGATTATTGATGAAGCGGGTGTCGTGCATTATGCGGTACCATCACATCAGGAATGGCTTATCAATAAGGCTATTGTTGTGCTTGGATTATCTTCGAGAGAAGAGTTATGTGATGAGTGTCCAGATGAATATGCGTTGTCACCGATGAAATGGTTAACAGAAGTAACAGGATGTGTGTCTGTATGGGATGATCATTTTATAGGTAACCCCACAACTAAACAGATTAAAACGATGCGTGAATTAAAGAATGCATCCATTTATCGCGGTGACATACCACTAACCAAGGATGTGATGGTGGAATTATTAAAGGATTCACTATATCCCGGTATCACCCACACACCCATATTATCAAACAAGACCATTGCAACGATCTCAATATGTGGATGTATCCATTTTGATATCAAAGGTGATATGGATTTTATAAAGCCAACACCTGAACAGATTAAGAACTTACATGACTTATTCTGTATCGATGTAAAGTTAAACACAGAGGAGGAAATTTAAAAAATGATGATTCAGGATAAAAATACAATGGGAGAAAGAAAAGAAGACGCAATGGAAAAGTTGACATATTCAGAGTCTCTAATCATTACTGCAGGGACTATCGTCAGAAACAGTAGTATTTCGGATGAAAAATGTGTATCATTAATATTAGACATAATGGTTGATATAAGAAAGAATCACTCTGGTATTGATGAGACGACTGAAACAGGAATGATGGCAATATTATCATTAATCTTGTCAAAAGAATTACCACGTAATGAGGTAGCGACATTACTTGATGAAATGTTATGGGGTTTCAAAAAGATGTTATCAAATATAAAAGCGGCTGTACACGCTTTGTCATTGGTAGAAAATCCAATAATAATTAATAAAGATGCAGACGTGGAAATGGGTTAAGTAGAAACAAAGGAGGATTAATAATGAGAATTATAAAGACAAGAAAGGTTGAACAAGTTATCTTTGATAAGGATTTCTTCAAGGTTGGAAGACCTTACAAATTATTTTTGACTGTTCACAACGACCAGGATGTGGGCAATTACAAGATATACGAAATCTTTGCTATATTGGACTGTTTTTCAGAGGAGACAGTATCGTTCGTTACATCACATAATAATCGTGATGCTTTATTAGCGATTAGACTTAAATATGACTCAGACGATAGTGGTGTTTCATTCGATATATCGTCTGAGTCACAACTGCTGAAATACGATAGTCTTGATAAGATAGACATACGTTTCATACCAGACTTTTGAAAAGAGAGGGAGTTGTTTATATGGACAATATCTTCAAGGAAAAACAAATAACCGTGTTTAACACGGACAAATTCATGATCGGTCAGATGGTCACCATCGAACTCGTTAGTACTCACTATGGTAGAAAACCGTCATTTCCAGCAATGATCACACGTGTCTCGGAATCAACAATATCATTCGTATCCGCAAACTTCAGTTCATTAGAACCGATGAATCATCATTTGAATCTCGCTGGATTTGAAAACATTCATGTCGACGACGAATATGGGTCGATCATGTTTAGTATGTTCCATGACAATACAAATATTCAGACATTTATTAATAATGGTATGTTGAAAATCATACCCATTGAGGTGCTGCCATGACAATAATCAAATTTCCGAAGAGGTTTAAAAAGAAGGAACTTATCCTTCATATAAAAGTAAAATGTGAAAATTGTAGATGTAAGTTCATCATCGATGATATAAAAGACTTTTATAGTACTGGGTTAAGATTTGATGATGACGTGCGTACATTCGCAACACGTTGTCCTGTATGCGGAAAGGACCAGAGGTTGGGATACTGGCAATGTGTCAAAATCCATAGACATCTGGAGGTGTTGGATATAATAAACAAAGATGAATAAATATATAATTTATATGAAAGGAGTGATCAATTATGATTATACAAACAGAAGGATCTGATTATACTGCGATGTTCGGAACTCCCAATCCAACACCTGCACACACCCACATGCAAACAACAGATTTCTCAGCAATATTAAATGACTTGCGAGATGGAAAGATCCCATCAGGCACTGGTCACATATTCGATGTTAACTGGGCAAATGATACAAATGTACCTTGGGATCCCAATGAAGGAATATATAATCCCTTCGCAAGACTATAAAAGAAAGGAGTGGTAAAATTGTTAACAAAAGAAGAAGTATTAAGTAAGATACAGTTTGATGAAAATAATAATAGATTTATTGATGAAGATGTCATAGAAGCACTGATCTATTACTATAGCAAAGGTGAACCCTTAGTAGATGACGCAGTTTATGATGCGTTGCTTGAGGCTCACTTGGCGGTGGTTGGAGAAGACCACCGCCCATTCCTCAGACAGAAACAGAGTTCTGCAATAAATGATATTGTTGGTACATTAACGAAAGCATACGGTGTTCTTGAACCCATGAGACCTGGTCAGAAAACCTATAGAGATTGGGTATGTAAGAAAGCCTATGATTGGGATTCTGATAAGTTGATATGTGTTCAGAGTAAATTCGATGGTGTATCAGTTGCATTCGATATGGTTACACGAACATTTGCAACACGAGGTGATTACGATAATGGTATCTCGGTTGATGTTACTGAGTTATTCGAAGACCGTATTCATGATATTTCAGAACATGTACATGTGACACATGACAGAGAAGTTGCTAGTGTTAAATTTGAAGCAATCGTAGCGACTGAAGTATTCGATGAATTAAGACCTTTGAAGAACAATGGTGAACCATATAAACGACCCAGAGATTTCGTATCAGGTATAATATCTTCAAGAAATAAGGAACTCGCTAAATACATTACACTCATCCCTTTGAGAGAATGCGGTACGGATTCATCACTATTTGTTACTGAACAGCTCAAAGACATGTCAGTGAAGATGAGAGTTACTAGTTACGAAGCAATACAATATTTCATTGATGACAAGCTTAGTGATGGTGCTAAACAAGAATTCAACGGTTTACATTACGAGATCGATGGTGTTGTTGTATCCGTCTTTGGTGGTGATAAACTTTCATCAGGCTTTGTTATTGAAAATGAGATCGCGATAAAGATACTCAATCTTGTTCAGGAGACTAGATTACTTGATGTCAAATATCAATTTGGTAAACAAGGTAGAATCACCCCTGTTGCTGTTGTAGAACCGGTGAAGTTTGACAATGTAACTGTCACTAATATAACATTATCAACACCTGAAAGAATCACGTCTATGAATCTCAGATATGGTGACACTGTTCGTATTATGTATAACATCGTACCTTATCTGATTGATTCACGACATGATGGACAATTCCCTGTTCAACTACCAACCAAATGTCCGATCTGTGGTCATGATTTGGATTTCAGTACATTGAAACAGGTTAGATGTAGTAATCCTAAGTGTGATGGTTTACAGCTTGGATCAATCGTTAGATACTGTGAAAACATGAAAATGTTTGGACTCGGTAAAGGTGTAATAACTAAACTGTTTGATGCTGGATTAGTTAAATCAATACTTGATCTATACAGGTTGGAAGAACGGTATGATGAATTATCGACATTACCTGGATTCGGGGTGCAGTCAGCTAACAATATACTAGATTCGATAAAAGAAGCATCAACGGATGTCCAATTGTGTAATTGGTTGGGAGCACTACCTATCAGAGACACATCAACAAAAACATGGAAAGAGATACTGAATTACACGCTCACAGTAAATAAGTATTCCAGTATGAATGAATATGTCATGATGATCTGTACACATGACTGTGAAACGTTCATAAGTAGACTCTATTATCCACCAGGAGTAGGTAGATTGAAACTTGCTCGAATAGCGGAGGGTTTAAGACAGCACTGGGATATGATACAAAAAGTTATTGGTCACATCAAGTTCAGTAATTCAGATGCAAAAACTTCAAACAAAGTTGTCACACTAACTGGTACTCGAGATTCAGCACTTACAGAAGAATTAACACGACGTGGGTATATGGTTGACTCTTTCTCGAAGAAGACTATTGCATTAGTCATTCCACATGTGGGATTCACATCCAACAAAGTTGAAATGGCAAAGAAGAACAATATCCCAATCTACACGATTGAGGAAGCATATCAAAAGTTATAATGATTATATGGGGTGCATATGCACCCCATATATTTTTTCTTGTATTTTAGATTAATTATTATTGTTGGGGTTGATTCCCATATCGTTAGCGTCAGCAGCTCTAGTCTTTTCAAGTAATCCGTTATTCAGTTTCAAAACTTCATTCATATCACTGGCTAAGGCTTTACCAATAATTGTGAGACCCTTGTATACCTTATTTAGTCGATCGACTCCAAGTCTGTATTTCTTAGGATCTTTGTAATAAATACTATTCAAGTCTTTATCCAATGCACCTACTGATGTAATGAAATTATTGACTTCCTCTGATGCTTTCTTTACTTCGTTAGCGACCATATCAAGTGTATGATATATGTTTACTGACTTTCCTGTAGGAAGCTTACTGTATGAATATCCGAAGAATAATTCTGCAAGTTTCTGTTCATTATTCTCGTTAACAACTATCTTTGTTTTTGAGAATACGACTTTCTTGAATTCACGTAAACCATCATCCACATTATCAAATTGAACTGTCTTGGATGTATCATTGATTTTGTGACGCGACTGGAAATTCAGACCCATGTCTTTTGCAATCAATTCAACGATACGACATAGCATATCACAGTACAGCAATGCTGAAGTTTTAACATGTTTAAGATCTCTATCATCATAGAAATACATATTAATTCCATTAGCAAATAATTGCTTAATACCATTTCGTTTTATCCATTCATGCATACGATGCTGTTTAGTTTGTATCCTACTGATGAATATTTTTATTTTATCAACTAGTCCCTTTATGAATTTGATGAACGATAAGAATCCCTTAATGATGAATGTAATAGGATTGTTTTTCAAGAAATTCTTTTGTTGATCAACAGGTCCTACTTCTTCCATATAGAGAACTGACTCCATTACAATCATTGAGTTTCTGATGGCTTC
>JAFVPU010000145.1 GCA_017505165.1 Clostridia bacterium | reverse complement strand
CCTATCTATTATAATAATTCTCTTCCTGTAGAGGTATTACCGGCTACTGTAGTAAATCATATCGAATTAAACCAACTGTTCGATTATGAAGATGAAAATTTTGATAAATTTAATCTTTTAATCAAATATATGAATGGTGAAGACATTACATATGATGATATCAAACCTTATGAAAGAATTAATGATGATGATTTGAATGAAACAAATTTCTTCTTGATTCCTCTCGCAATATTCTGCATTGAATCATATGTGAGAAACATGCTCGCCAAAACATGATATTAATATAAAGGAGGATTAAGTCCTATATGAATAGAATAGATTCCTTATTTGCACAGGATCTTAGATTATCTGAATCTTTATCTATGGGAACAGATGATGGATCTGATATCTATTTTGCTGTCCATGAAGCTAGAGAAGACGACAAGATCAAGCTTTTCGACAATGCTTCCAATAAAGCAGAAAAAGAACTCGAAAACGATCAGATGAACGATGATTTTGCTGAGTTCTTGATGGATGAAATTTAATTTTTAAGAATTGGAGGTATATATTGCTATGAAATATGAAGGATTAGCAGGTGGAGTTTGCAGTAATTCATTCGATGATGAAATGGATATCATGATCATGACTGACAAAACTCTCAGCGATGCTATCGAAGATTCATTAGAATATCAATTAGGTGGATCTGTAGCTTCTCCTTTAACAGAAGGTAAGAAGATTACAGATACGGATGACTTTGATTTCGATGAATTTGGTGATGAAACATTAGATATTAGATTCTTTTCCGATGACATGCAGATTGGCGGAACAGAATACAATGCAGCTACCATTGCTGCCGGTGAATATGTAGATGCATATGCTGATATCACTGGCGGTATGATGGACGACGATGATATAATCGGAATGGTTATTAATTCTCGTTAATAAATAAAATAAGAAAGAGGTATAAATCAATGGGTGAATTTATTCATAACTTAGATGCGGTTCTCGAATTTGGTTTCGTGCTTAAACATCCGACATGGCAGCTTGATGACGGTCCTACATGGCCGACAAAATTTGCTATTACAAGAAAAGTAAACCGCGTTCAGGCATTAAAGCTTATGGATGCTTCTGATGCTTACATCGTTAAAGATGGTGAATTCTTCAAGGTTGATCCGAAGACCGTTTCTGCAGCAGCAGATGCTGTAATTGCTGGCGAAACTCCAGAAGGCATCGAACCGGCTACAGACGTAGTAAAAGCTCTTGGTTCTTTCATCGTTCCGGCAGAAGTTACCGAAGAAGCTTATGGTATGCTTGCTGGTAAGATTTGCGATGTAGACTTCCTTGACAATGTATACGGCGAAGTATACTTTGTAAACGGTTATACAGGTTTCAGCTCTAACGTTCCGGATCAGGAAGGTTTCTTCGTAGTATTCAAATACGTTGCAAACGATATCTATTCCAACGTTAAGATGTCAGTATTCGGTGGTACAGGTGTAGAAGTTGCTGTTGATGAAGGTATCAACGTAATTCGTCTTGGCAAAGATCGTGACGAGGCAGTTGCTAAATCACTCGTTATCAAAGCAGAATGTACAATCGAAGATGAAGTTAAAGAAGTAACAATGATTTACGGCATGAAGAACCTTAAATTCGTTGAGGCTGCTCCGGCTGCTCCGGTAATCGCTCCTGGTGAGCCTGTAATCCCTGCTCCGGCTCCAGAACCTGTTCTTAAACAGTTTGTTGTTGAAGAAATGTGCACATACAAATGGGTATTCCTTAACGGCCAGGATGCTGTTATCAAAGAGGAAGATGGTGTAACAGTTCTTATCGTTGATGGATATGAGAAATTCGAAGTTCCGGCTGACGTAAGAATCGTTGGTGGCGGTAAACCTGGCACATCCTTCCCGTCTTCTCAGATCATCATGGATTCTGGTAAAGTATCTCATCTCTATGGTGGCGGCCTTGGTGAATCTTACGATGGCGAGTTATCAGCAGACGTTGCTAACACATTCATCAAGATGAATGGCGGCGAAGCTAAATACATCTATGGTGGTGGTATATTACGTGCCAAATGTGATTCTACAACAATCATCTTAGAGAAAGATGCGGTGGTTGAAGGTATCATCGGTGGTGGTCACGGCAATATCAACAACCAGTTCACAACAAATCCGGTAGCTCAGGTTAATCCGGAAACATCTCCGAACAGAGTTAAACAGTCCAACGTTATTATTGACGGTGGTATGGTTAAATCTCTTCTTTACGGCGGCGGCCAGGGTAATGACTGCACAGATAAAGCTATCATCACAGTAAATGATATGCAGGCTTCAGAAAACTGGTCCATCGGCTCCGGTTCTAACGGTTATACTGGCGACAGCGAATTAATCATCAATGGTGGTGAACTCAACATTGTTCATACATTAAACCGCGGTTGGGGTAAGACAGGTAAGATCGTTGTAAATGGCGGTACTATCAACAAATTATTCCCAGTATCCGAAGAAGCTGATACACAGACAGATATCATGGAATTCCATGGTATTACAGAAGCTGCTGTACTTGAGATTAACGCTGGTACAGTAAAAGAACTTCTTCCTGGCTTCAATAACAGAAACGCTGTAGAAGCAAACGATCCGATCGTTTCTATCAATGTTGCAGCAGGTGCTGTTGTTGAGAACATCGAAGATGCTAAAGTTGCATTTGGCGAATCTCTCGTTGTTGCTGAATAATAAATAAACAATATTAGCCTAGAGGTTAACTCCTCTAGGCTTTTATTTTATGAATACTTTAACGATTAATTAAATTTATATCTTGGAGGGATTTTTTAAAATGAACGATAGAGACGTAAGAATTTCCTTAAAAAATCGTGGTAGAGTCAGAGGACTCATCACGAATAGACAGGCGGCTGAAGGTTATGATGGTAAAGATCATATCATTCTTAAAGAATGCTCATTCCCTATGGCTAAGAGATTAGTGTCAAAATCTCCTATCGATGTTTTGATTGGAGAAAAGATGAAACAATGGAAAGAGATCAATATCTCAGATTTT
>JAFVPU010000144.1 GCA_017505165.1 Clostridia bacterium | reverse complement strand
TTGTCAAACATGCACGCCTTTGTACTTTCCAGTCTGTGAAAATTTAGATGAATATCAAACAATTGAATGGTCAGAACCAATTTCAAATTACAGATGGAACAAGAACGACATGAAACTTTCATTCTATGAAAAGAAATATGATGATGTCAGAGAGAGATATTATCAAGTCGGACACTTCGAATTTGATTTCAATGTTCCAAAATATTTGAGACATCCAATTCAACAAATCAACAGAAAGTGGATTGAACAAACAATGAAGCTCACTGATGAACAAAAGATCATGGAACAAATGTATCCAAAAGCTTGCAGACATTTTGGAGAAGCTGCTGATCCAAGATCAAACATCGGAGTCAATTTGAACGTTGCTGAATCACCATACTGTGTCATTGATTTTGATATCAACAAGAGTTTGCCAACTGAAGAAATTGATAGAATTGCTCAACAACTCATCGACACATTTGAATTCAAGAATGGAATTGTCAGAACAGCAAATGGTGGATTGCACATTTACTGCAAAGCAGACAAGTTACCAAAATATTTGATGAAACAATCAAGATGGTGCAAGAATGTCTTGCCAGGATTTGAAGGAAAAGTTGATGTCGATGTCTTCGTTCCACATGTCATGACTGAAGAAGAACAATCAAGAGGAATGGTCAATCAATCATACGTCGTTTATCCAGGATCACAAGTCTATTCAAAAGTTTATCAACGATTGAACTCATACTCAAAAATTGATTCATCATTGAACAACTGCAACTGGAGTT
Source organism: Clostridia bacterium (assembly GCA_017505165.1). Taxonomy (GTDB): domain Bacteria; phylum Bacillota; class Clostridia; order Christensenellales; family UBA1242; genus Onthoplasma. The sequence goes on along the minus strand of JAFVPU010000144.1, from coordinate 963 downwards.
TCTTTGATATTGACAATTTCAGTGTCGTGTACTCAAGAATCTCAAACATGATTGGTCAAGAACTTGTCAACACATCGGATGTTTACACACCAATCAAGCTTCCACAGAAATGGTACACAATGGATCACAAAGCTCAAGAACTTGTCTGTGAATATGAATTCACAAACTCAAAGACAAACTACAAATCAAATTCATTGAAGACAGCTTACTACAACACATTGAAAAATTGTGTCAACAAAGGAGATTGGGCAAGAGAATTCAAACATGAATTTGCAGAAAAACCAGATTGGGATTTAATTCACAAATTATCTTTGATCGATGAAATTCATGGTCATGATCCAAATGCTGTCTTGCAAACATTCCAATTGTGCTCACTCTTCGCTTGCTACTCTGATGAAGATTACAAAATCTGTTTGGATTGGGTCATCGACAATTGTTCAAACATCAGCGCAAAATCAAAATCAAACATGAGACATCAATACCCAGATGCTAATGCAGTAAGATCAACAATGAAAGCCACATTCGCAGCAAATTCTCAATTGAAGAAGAAATTGCAAATCATCGAAGCAAAAGGTTGGGTCAATGAAAAGTAAATTCAAAGTTTATTCATTTTTTTATTTTAAAATGAGCAACTCAAGTGAAGTGAAAGTATTTGCAAACATCAGCGATGATCCAGTTTCATTTGAAACTGTTCAAGATTTTAATAGATATTACGAAAGGAACAAAGAGTTTGTCGATTCCTTTAGTACGCGAGGATTGAATAAAAAATTTATTATCACTGGTTACAGAATTGGACGTAAGAAGGGTGAAATAATATTGTATCCAGTGCAAAATGTGAGGGAAAAATCACCTGAAGAAAATCCATCATCGATGGATCTTGGAATGATTGAAGAAAAAATTGATTCAATGAATGAACGACTCAAAAAAATTGAGCAATTATTGAGTATTCTCCTCAACAACACA
>JAFVPU010000143.1 GCA_017505165.1 Clostridia bacterium | reverse complement strand
TATGCGCAATTGTTGGTGCAAGCTTGTGAGAAAAATTCAGTTTTTCAATTTCATTGTCAAGGATTATTCCACAATCATTTTTCACATATGGAGCATTTTTGTTATCACAACCAATGATATATAATTTTTCAAAAATTTCCATATTATTGTTTGCATCTACAACTTTGACAGAGTCAATTCCTGCTGGAAGATTTTTTATCTTCACCACACTTCCAATACGCGATAAAATATCATACACAATCTTTATATCTGCATTGCTATAAAATTTTTGAATATCAGCCAAAACATTATTCAAAGTTTCTTTTGATTTTCTGATGATAATTTTATCTTTCAATTCCAAATTATTTTCTATATTTGTTAATATTTCATCAAAGTTAAACAACTTGTCAGCATTTTCAATGATAGAAATAAAGCCTTTAATAGTGTCTGTTTTTTCAAGAATAAAGTTATCCACAAAACACTTTGTTTTTTCCACCAATACTCTTACTTCTTCATCAAAATCCAACGATAAAATATTTTTTCCGTTATAGTCAATCAAAAGAAGTTTTTCTATCAATTTTCTTTTTTCTTCTGTACTCATGACAAAAAATGGCGAACTAATAATGTCCAATAAATGTAATTTTGATTGTCCTTCCAAATTATATTTCAATATACTGATGATAAACTTGTAATAAGCACTATTTGTCAAAGGAATTTCACTATCTATATAATATTCAATTTCATATTTTTCAAATATTTGTTTTATTTTTTCTGTCGAAGAATCTAAATTAAATACAGCAACTCCAAATTCATCAAACTTATGATTTGATAAAATCCTTGATCTTATTTCTCTTGCCACAAATTCAATTTCTTGATCAATAGAATTTGCACTCATCAATTTGATTGTCTCATTATCCAATGAACAAAATTCTTTTGTTATCCCCAACAAATTATTATTCAAGAATTTCTTTAATTCAGAACATTTTACTTCAAAATCGATTTCTTCAAATCCGATTTCATTTATATATGCAATGTTGCGCAACTGTTCATACATTTCATTGTTAAATATTCTCTTATTTGTTCCTTTTGAAAAATAATTAAACACGTTGACTTCTGTTACAAGGGACAACCTTTCGATTATCGAATATTGAATGGCAGTGAAATCATCAAAACCCACAAAAAAAATCTTTCTTCCTTCTTTGTTATGCGCGACAGTCAATGTTGACAACAAGAATTCATCAGAAGCATCCAATAGACCCGCTTTCTCATTCTCGTAATACATGTACATCTTTGCCAAATCAACGATCTTGTTTTGAAGTTGTTCGTTGTTAGAATTAAAATTCAACATTTCTTCAAAATGGATTTTTGAAGCTTTAAATTGCATTAATGTATCATATATATTTTCTGCATAATTGAATGAATAACTTTTGTTGCTTATTACCTTGAATTCTTCTTTATGATCGTTTAATATTTTATTGATACAAATTATTGATGCATATTTGCTTATTTTCTTATCTTCATCAATTTCAATATTTTTCTTCGCATATCTATTCAAAGTATTGATATGAATATTGAAACTTGCTTGTATGTTCATTTTATCAAAAATATATTTTTCGATAAACAATGAAAGTTTGTCTGGAACTACAATATCAATTTCCTGAAGTTTGTTTTCTTTGCAAAAACTAACCACTGCATTCAGTGATTCTTGCAAAGACGAAACATTGATTAGTTTTATCATATCTTAATTCTAGCACAAAATGTCAAATTTTGCAATCTTTTCATATAGACTTAAATTCATAGGCAAAACTAAAAATTGGCAAAAAGATTAAGAATATTTTATCAATAATTTCACAAAACAATAATGGAGGTGCTATATGTCTAATGACCAAAAATGGCATCCAGGCGAAGAAGTCCCTGAGAGCGCAACCTATGTTGCATATGATGCTCAAGGACACAATGGTGGAAGTCTTTACTTAGAGAAAGGAAAAAGATTTCCAGCCACTCAATCTTCTGGAAGCTATTACAAGTTAGGTGAATAGTAAGCCAATAAAAAAGCCAATCAATGGCTTTTTTATTTTAATCTTCTACATATTCCTTTTTTACAATCGTATTTTTGTTTGCATAAACTTTTATCAACATTCTGACAAATATAAATGTAACAATAAGCAACGGTACAGCTATAATTGATACAAATAATAAATTCGCAGTGCCGTAGTTATTATTTATACCAATAAGTTGAGAGAACAACAAGGCTCCAGCACTATGTCCAAGATATTCCATCATACCACGAAGAGCAAATATTGTTTCCCTTTTTGATTCATTTACACAATTCTTAATATAATTATTTATAAAAATATTAAGAGGTGCTCTCAAAGAATTTTGAATATAACTAAATAAAATTATAGCAAAAATTGTAAACATATTCATAGGCAAATTCAAGAATATCAACGAGTTAATCAAGAACGTCAATAATGCAATTGACACGAACACCAACACGCATCTGACTCCATATCTCAAATCATACTTGAATTGATATTTTGTTGAGAAAGAAATCAAAATTCTCATACCTGCAAAGATATATCCAAATGCCCACAATGGCAATTTATCTCTATTCACCATTTCTTGCAAGAATATTCTGAAGTTACTACTAGCAATACCCAATGTTGCTCTTAAAATAAACGCAAACACAATCAACATAATTACGAAGATAAGTATCTGTTTGTTCATTGAACCTTTTTGCTTTTTAGTTGAGGTCTTTCTTGCATCTATTTCAACATTTTTTTCTTGGTATTTGTTTGGTTCAACAAAGAAGAATGAATACAAGATAGCAAAGCATACAATCATCGAAGCACACCAATACACCATATCTGGATTAAAATCAAAAATGTATGAAGAAGCAATACAACAAATAGCCTCTAAAACATAATATCTACTCAATCCTTTTCCATAAACTTTTTGGTATTCTTTATCTCTGTTCACTGCATTTAAAGAATGAGTTAATATAAAATTTGACTTAATCATGGTTATCGCAAAAGAAAAACCTAAAAACGCTTGTGCTATCACCAGATGAATATAGCTAGTAGCAAAAATTTGCATTAACAAGAACACCAAAGCACTCGTAGATGCTATTCGCAACGACTTAATCGGCGTTACTTTTTTCATAAACTTGACAACAAACAAACACAACACACATGAAAACAATGTCAAGACAGATTCCAAAGACACAGCTTGAGAATAAGTCAGACCTTTCACTTGTGTATAATACATTGTGTTGATAGTCCATATAAAAAGTATATCCCACGTAATCGCCAGATAAGTCGGATACAATTTTATATTCCTATTCATATAACGCTCAAGTTTTTCTTTGTTTGTCATATGGAATGATAATATACTAAATGAAAAAAAATTGCAAACGAATTTAAAATCATTTGCAATTTTAATATTATTTCGCATCAAATAGAGTTTTACCTTCTGAAACTTCAACTATTAATGGAACCTCTAATTTAATCACATTTTCCATTTCTTCTTTCAGAATTTTTTTCACAATTTCGCTTTCACCAAAAGCACAATCAACAATAAGTTCATCATGAATTTGCAAAACAAGTTTACTTTTCAAATTTTCTTTTCTCAGTCTTTCAAAAACTTTGTTCATAGCAATTTTTATTATATCACTTGCACTTCCTTGAAGCGGTGTATTTTTTGCTGTCCGTTCAGCAAATCCACGCATCATGTGATTGCCAGAATTGATATCAGGAATATGACGAGTTCTTCCCATTATTGTCGAGATATATCCATCTTTTCTCGCCCTTTCAATACACTCATCTCCATACGTTTTCACCTTAGGATATGACTCGAGATATTTAGAAATAAACTCGCTCGCTTCTTTTGTGGAAATACCCACACCTTGTGATAATCCATAAGCACTTATACCATATATTATACCAAAGTTTACACTTTTTGCAATTCTTCTCATGTTTGAAGTTACCGAATTTATTGGCACACCAAAGATTTTTGAAGCAGTTGCTGTGTGTATATCTTTGCCACTTTTATAGTCCGAAATCATATTTTCATCTTGACTAAAATTTGCCATCAATCTCAATTCAATTTGATTATAATCCGCACTTACAAGTGTTCCTTTATCGAATGAACTATAAAACATTTTTCGAAGAATTTTTCCTTCATCATCTCTTATTGGAAGATTTTGAAGGTTTGGTTCTCGACTTGAAAGTCTTCCTGTTGAAGTTGTCTTTTGCATGAAAGTTGTATGAATTTTTTCGTCAGTCGAAATATAATTTAACATACCATCTAGATATGTACTTATTAACTTACTGACTTTTCTATATCTCAAAATTAGATCTACAATTTCATGTTGATTTTTTATAGCATTCAATACTTCTACACCGGTGCCTTTCTTTCCTTTATATTGAAGATTCAGTTTTTCAAAAAGGATTTCCTGCATCTGTTTTGGACTATTTATATTAAATTCACAACCTGCCAAAACATAAATTTTTTCAGTCAATATTTTCAGTTCTTCATGATACTTTGCGCTTAATTCTTTGATTTGTTCTCTATCTATTTTTAGACCAACATTCTCCATATCAAACAACACTTCAACAAGAGGTAATTCAATATCACTATATAATTTCAATGAAGCATTATTTATCAATTTGTTCAAGTATATTTCTTTCAATTTTATCAAAGAATTTACTTTGGTTGTTGTTTGAATATTATTCAATTTCAAAGCATCCTCTAGGGATATTTCAGCATCCAATTCATTTGCAATATAGATTGCAACTGACACATCAAAATAGTTGTTCAGTCTTATATTATAATCAATCAAATCGTGCATCATATGTTTGCAATCAAAACATATTTTTTGCTTTTTACACTCAAAAAGTTCTCTCAAATTCTGTATATTGTTTTGAAATATTTCGCTACTTAAATATATAGAATATTCCTTATTGTCATATGCCAAAATCAATGCAAATTCGTCTCTTGATAAAGCGAAACTATCAGGCAATTCATCCATCATTTTGTTAAATTTTTCTTGATTATCTATCTCGATTGATTCCACATTTTCAACAACTTCTTCAACAATTTTTTCTTGTTTTTCATCTTCTGTGAAAAATTCTTTTCTAGTTATTATTGACTTGAAATCCAACTCTCTCATCATATCATATGCATCAAAACCAAATGGTAATTTGAGTTCACAATCTTCTTTTCCAAAATCAATATCAACATCTAGTTTGATTGTTGCCAACTTATGAGATAGATATGCAGACTCTTTTCCTTCTATCAATTTCTTTTGAGTGCTTCCTGTGATATTTTCAATATTCTCATAAACATTATCAATCGAGCCATATTCCTTCAAAAGTTTCATTGCTCCAACTTTGCCAATACCTGGCACTCCAGGAATATTGTCAGACGAATCACCCATAATTGATTTCAATTCAATCACTTGTTCTGGTGTAATTTCAAATGTTTTCATAAGTTCATTTTCATCCACCTTTAGCATATTGCTGATACCTTTTTGAGTGAGACATACGGTTGTATTCTTGTTGATCAGTTGTAACAAATCCTTATCTCCAGAAACAAGCAAAAATTCTTCGTCAAACTTTCTTGTTAAACTTCCTATAATATCGTCAGCTTCAATCTCTGGCATTTCAATTGTTTTTATGTTCATATGTTTGAGCAATTCTTTTAATATTGGTAGTTGTGTAGCCAAATCTTCTGGCATCTTATCTCTTCCCGCTTTATATTCAGCATAGAAATTATGTCTAAACGTATGCTTGCCTGCATCAAAAACACACACCAAATACTTTGGTTTTTCACTCGTTATTACACTCAACATCATATTGATAAATCCATAGACCGCATTGCAAGGTCTTCCATCAAGACTTTTGAGAGGTGGAAGAGCATAAAACGCACGATTTATCAAACTATTTCCATCGATTACAATAAATTTATCCATATTTATATTTTACCACAAAACGCATTTTTTTACAAATAAAAAAAGATATTATCAATTTCTTGTACTTTATCAAACAAAAATAAACTTTGATTACAAAATAAATAAAAACACAAAAACATAACATAAACTATACAAAAAATAATTTTATATATGTAAAAACTATTAAATATACAAAAATTTTTATCAAATCTCTTGCCTAATCACACAAAATATGTTATATTATAAATGTTCAAAAAATCAATATGCCGGTGTGGCGAAATGGCAGACGCACAAGACTCAAAATCTTGCGGTGGCAACACCGTGTCGGTTCGACCCCGACCACCGGCACCAAACAAAAAAAGCAAATCGAGTTGATTTGCTTTTTCTATATACACTATTCATACTTACTTTTTAACTATTTCAAATGTATCAAATTACAAAAATGAACCTAATATAGGTTCATTTTTTACTAAATATCAAGAGATTCTTCTTTTTTTGCTTCAATTCTTTCAAATTTTCCTGAAGAATTTCTTTTGAATTTATCATGGAATACACTGTGTATTCTCAATGATTGAGCACTACCACTCTTGGTATATGCTATTGGTTGGAATCCAAATTCAACGTCTCCAACTTCCTTCAAAGTATTTCCCCAATCTTTCAAACTATATCCTTCGTAAGCAAAGATTTTACCAACTTTTTCCAATCCTTCCAATGATGTAATATTAGAATTATCAATAGATAAAATTCCGCCAATTTCTTTAACCTTTCCCATATCTTTAATTAAAGTTCTGTTTAGATAGCAACTATCACCAATGTATTCAAGTTCACCAAAAGATGTTACATATTTAGTTTTTGCATCCAACATCAAACTACCATAAATACGTTTAACTTTACCTAAATCTTTGATTTCAGAATTTGACAAAACCAAACCTTGATTATACAATCCATCACCAAAGTCTCCAACACCTACGAATTTAAGGTCTCCAAGACTCTTCAAATTTGATGCAGCTGCGTTTACAAAACCTAAAACCACAACATAGGGACAAACTTCATCATTTGTATATTTTGCTTCATAGTTTCCTCTGCATATTTGCTCAGGTGTACAATTAAACTTTTTGCACAATTCCTCGTCTGTCATACTTTTTAGTTCTTCAATATATGCTCTATTTTTAGCTCTATTTTTCTCTACCATATTCATAAAAACCTTCTCCTTTGCTTTTAGCAAAATAATTATACCATAGGAAATCAACTTGTCAATACCTTTGTTAAAATTTGTAATTTTATAAATAGTGAAAATCAAAAAAAGAACTCGTAATTAAACGAGTTCTCTTTAGGTTGATGGCAACGATCTATTTTCTCGGGCCGTCTCCAGCCAAATATCTTCGACGTGTGTAAGCTTAACTTTTGTGTTCGGAATGGGAACAAGTGGATCCTTACAGCTATAATCACCATCATGGTTCATTGTCTTAGAACAATGACAACTGCACATTTTCGTTATACAAATTATTTATTGCAATTTTGCACTAGAATCATTTCTCAAAAGGAAGGTGATCAAGCCCTCGACCTATTAGTATCAGTCCGCTGAATACATTACTGTACTTACACTCCTGACCTATCTACCTCTTAGTCTTAAAGGGGTCTTACTAGCTTATGCTATGGGATATCTAATCTTGTGGCATGTTTCACGCTTATATGCTTTCAGCGTTTATCACTTCCGTACTTCGCTACCCAGCTATGCCGTTGGCACGACAACTGGTGCACAATTGGTACGTCCACTCCGGTCCTCTCGTACTAGGAGCAG
>JAFVPU010000142.1 GCA_017505165.1 Clostridia bacterium | reverse complement strand
TAATTGGTGGTCGTAAAGGTGGAATGCCAGCAATGACACTTCAATACATCCTCGAACAACACGGATTGAAACCAGGAGATGCTATCGGTGAAAATGTTGATACAATTCTAGATACTAGCATAGCCTTTAATTTGACGAGTTCTTCATTTGTGGCAGGTACAGGTGATTATTGTACAATGTTTGAACCAGTGGCAAGTCAATGTGAAATTGATCAAACAGGATACATTGTTTCCTCTCTTGGAAGCGAGGTGAGTGATATACCTTACACTGTTTTCACTGCTACCAGCAGTTATATGAAAAAGCATCCTGAAAAACTTGAAAAATTTATGGTCGCACTCAAAAAAGGCTATGATTATCTTGTCAGTGCAAGCGACAGTGAAATTGTTGCAAGTTTGAAGCCGTCTTTCAGCACAACAAGTGATGCATTGATATTATCATCAGTGAAAAACTATCTTGAAATCGGTGCTTATGCAAACAGTTTCGTTTTGAAAGAATCTTCTTGGAATAACATGCTTAATATAATTGATAATGCAGGCGAACTCAAAGAACGCATAGATTGGAAAAGCGCTGTTGACACTAGTTTTGCAAGTTTAGTAAATTAAAATGAAATCTATTGTAAAATTCAATAATCTCAGCTTAGTTTATCAAAGCATCAAAAGTGAAACAACCGCTCTCCAAGACATAAATTTAAGCATAAAAGAACAAGAATTCATTTCAATTGTTGGACCCTCTGGTTGTGGAAAAACCACTATTTTATCGCTAGTTTCCGGACTGATAAAACCAACAACCGGTGAGGTATTACTCAAAGGAAAAACACCAAATTTGAACGATAATGTTTGCGGATATATGTTCCAAAGAGACAATTTGTTGCCTTGGAGAAATATAGAAAAAAACATTTATTTTGGCCTTGAATTGAAACATATTTCAACAGCCTCAAGAAAAGAATACGCGTTGAATTTGGCAGAAAAATATGGAATTGGCGAATTCTTGAAGAAGCATCCAAGCGAATTAAGCGGTGGTATGCGACAACGTGTTGCCCTCATCAGAACCCTTGCACTCAAACCCGAATTACTACTCTTAGACGAACCTTTCAGCGCTCTTGATTATCAAACAAGATTGGAACTTTGTGATCATGTTTTTGAGATAATCAAAACAGAAAAAAAGACAGCAATCCTTGTTACTCACGATATTCAGGAAGCAATAAGTATGTCTGATAGAATTATCGTTCTTTCTTCGAGACCAGGTAGAATCAAGGCAATTCACAATCTTGATTTTGATCAAAATCTCACACCATTCGAAAGACGAAAAACAGAAAAAGCAAAAATTATTTTTGACAAAATTTGGCAAGAAATACAAAATGAAAAACAAGAAAAATTATAGCTCAATTCACAAAGATTACTTGAGAAAATATAGACTTAAAAACACCTCTATCAAACTTGTTCAAGCCTTAATTTTAATCATATTTCTCTTGTGCTGGGAATTGCTCACAAAATATGAAATAATAAGTTCGTTCTTCTTCTCCAGTCCTTCAAAAATATGTGAAACTATCAAAACCTTGTATCAAAACGGAGAGCTGTGGCACCACTCAAAAATAACTCTCGGAGAAACCCTACAAGGCTTTGCTATTGCGACTGGAATAGGCTTTGTAATAGCATTCTTATTGTGGTATAGTGAATTTTTGAGAAAAGTTCTTGAACCATATTTAGTTGTACTCAATTCACTTCCAAAGATTGCATTAGGTCCTATTATCATTATTTGGTTCGGAGCCGGAAGCAAAGCTATTGTGTTCATGTGTATTTTAATAGTCATTATAGTAACTATTCTCAATATTTTAAATTCTTTCATCAGTTGTGATCCACAATTGATAGCCCTAGCAAAATCGATGGGTGCAAATAAACTGCAAATTTTCTTCAAACTCATCCTTCCAAATTCATTGAAAGACATAGTCTCAACCTTAAAAATCAATGTAGGACTCAGCTGGATCGGTGCTATTATGGGCGAATATTTAGTCAGCCGTGCCGGTCTTGGATATCTCCTGATTTATGGTGGTCAAGTGTTTGATTTGAACTTGGTGATGACATCTACAGTCATATTGTGCGTATTGGCGTCAATTATGTATTTTGCAGTTGCCCTATTCGAAAAACTCATGAACAAATTTTACGAATAAAATATAGCAAAAAATCTCTCAATTTTGAGAGATTTTTGTTTCTAATATTGCATTTCACCATGCTTAAATCCAACACGTTTTCTATCTTCAATAACCAATTTGTTGAGCATAGTTCTCACCTTATAAGGATCTTTGATTTTTTTTAACAAAATTTTGTCGCAACTAGCATCATTTACATATACAGTGATAGTTCCAACTCCAAACATCTTGTCGGTGAAAGATTGGAACACATCCATATCATCTACTCTATAAAGATTAACTTCTTCTGTCGCATTTGAAAATAATCCGGTAATATTAACAAGTTTTGCATACTCACCATCTTTTTTTATAATACCATATCTGGTGAAAGACCAAGGAAGACCACACCAACGTTTTCTATCTTTCCATACTACTGTTGCTTCTTCATCATATCTATTCATAAATTCTCCTTATTTGCGAAGTTTTCTCAAGAATGGTGGCAAATCATCATCATTGACAATAGGTTTCTTTGTTGCAAAAGATATATCCTCAATCACATCTTCATGAACTTCTTCTTTTTCTTCCTTTTTTGCTTCTGCTTCGAGTTCAGCAAGAGGAACTTCTTCTGTTTCGGTCTTTTGTTCAGTGAAGACCTTGAAGTCAGCTCGATTGTCCTTAAATTCAGGCACTGTTGCTTGTATAGTATTATGTCCTTCAAATCCTGTTGCTATAACAGTAATTTCGGTTTCACCACTTGAATCATTGTTGATCTTTGCACCAAAGATAATATTACAATCTTTGTCTGCCACTTCTCTTACTAAATCAACAGCATCATATATTTCTGACAAAGTCAAATCTCTACCACCTGTGATATTGATCAAAATACCAGTAGCGCCTTCAATACTTGTTTCAAGCAATTGACTTGTTACTGCTTGACGTACTGCTTCAATTGTTTTATTTGCTCCGCGACCTTTACCAATACCCATATGTGCAATACCCTTGTCTTTCATGATCGTAGACACGTCAGCAAAGTCAAGGTTGATAAGGCCAGGTACGGAAATCAAATCACTGACACCTTGAATAGCTTGACGAAGAACGTCATCTGCATATCTAAACGCATCAACAAATGGCACATCTTTCTTCAAAATTGAATAAAGTTTTTCATTTGGAATGACAACCAATGAGTCAACATATTGGCTCATTTCTGCAATTCCTCGTTCAGCATTAGCAGCACGTTTTGGTCCTTCGAACTTGAATGGTTTTGTAACTACACCAATTGTGAGAATATTCATCTCTTTTGCAAGCTTTGCAATATATGGAGCAGCACCATTTCCTGTTCCACCACCCAAACCTGTTGTTACGAACAAAAGGTTTGTTCCTTGAAGCATTTCCATCAATTCTTCTTTACTTTCTTCTGCGGCTGCACGACCAACATCTGGATTTGCACCAGCTCCAAGACCTTTTGTGAGTTCCTTGCCGATTTGTATATTTATATCAGCGTTTGACATCATAAGATCTTGTTTGTCAGTATTTACTGCAATAAAAGTAACTCCAGTAATACCAGCTGCAACCATACGATTCACAGCATTATTACCGGCTCCACCGACACCTACAACTTTAATATTACATATTGAACTATTCATATCCAACATCTTCTTCTCCTTATCATCACACAATTAAATTATTTTACTACTTCACTTAACTTGGCAAGTCCAATCTTTGAAGTTTGATATTTTGATCTCGAATTATCAAGCGGAACATTAAAATCAAAGATCTTATGACCTGTTATGTCTTGTAATATGTTCTTCACGCCTTTGAAATTCGAAATTCCATCACCAGTGAGATAAATATCTACATCTGTGAACACTTCATCCATATCAAGAATTTCTTTAATAATTTTTGCCAACGTCTCAATTCTACTTTTTACCACTTGGTTTGTTATATTGATTGGAGCTTTGACCAAATTGCCTTTTATACATGCTTCGTAGTATGAATTTCTTTCGGTCTCTACGGTCAAAACTACTTTTCTTTTTATCATTTCAGCATTTTTGAAATTAACACCAAGTACTTGCATAATATCAGATGATATGTGCCCTCCACCCATTGAGAACGAATTAAGTAATGCCAAACCTTCACCTTTTCTCACTGCAACTGTAGTTGTGATATGACCAACATCAATGATCGCAATCATCTTGCTCATATCTTTGCCAGACTCACAAGCAAGAGCTTGACCCAATGCTGAAGAAATAAAATCAATGTTTTCAATCTTCAATTCATTAAGTTTTTGTTGCATAATCTCAATAAATGATTTCTTCGCAAGGATATAACTCGCATCCATAATCAATGATGAAGATTTCTTCCCAACTGGATTTTCAATTTTTTCATCATTATCAATTATGTATTGCATTGCGCTATAATTGATTACTTCATATGAATCTTCACCCATTTTGAATGAAGCATTATTGACAAACATTTCAACTAGATCTGATTGCTTGATTTTATGTACTTGTGGAAATTTTCTAGAAATTCGTTTACACACACATACACAGAAATCACCTGGAACACCGACTATAACAGAATTAATTCTTTTTCCGATTTTGCAATTCATCTTATCAATCAATTGTGATAATGATTCAGACAAATCATCTGGAGATAAAAATTCACCATCCATATAGCCGTCATACAAAATTTCTTCTTCAGCAAAAACTCTTGGCGCATTATTGAATTTTGTTACAGCCAACAATCTAATCGCCGATGAACCGATATCAAGAATATATTTTACTTCTACGGATTTACCTGCATTTTTTGCTACCTGATCAGCTGTATTTTTTAGTATCTCATAAACACCTGATCCAACAACTCCGTAGCCGAGAATAGCAACTTTGGACATCATAAAGCCC
>JAFVPU010000141.1 GCA_017505165.1 Clostridia bacterium | reverse complement strand
GCTCCAGTTGCTGAAGCTTTAAAAGCAGCTGAAGGAAGTAATTAAAAAACATACTGAAACAATGTTAAACTAGTGTTTTATTTTTGATAAAGAAATGTCTACCTCACATCGAATTCATGATGTCATTTACGAATATCCTATGGCGGATGTCGAGGAATATTTTAAACACATTAACAACATCATTGGATTGAATTCAGGTACAAATGATTATCAAATTGTTACTCATGATTGTTATGGTACGACTGCTCCAGTTTATAATGGACAAACAACAAAATTCAGATTAACAGATTCTAGTTTGGATATAATTGATATTAGTCAAGGATACATTACATTGAAAGCAAGAATTGGAGTTCAAATGAAAATGATCTGTCCGAAAAATCCAACTTTGACTGATGCAGAAGATGAGAAAAAACCCTATGTAACAACAGTACACAGAAACGGGTGTTGGTTCTTTGTAGGATTTAAATCAGCAAGTCATATCATTAATTCGTATACAGTTTATTCCAATGGTCAACCAACTTCGTGTAAACAAACAAAATCAGTTCAAGAACAAACAATCGTTTACAATTGTAAATCCAAAAGCGAAAAAAATTCAAGACCTGGAATGTATTCTCCACATAAAGATGTATTAAATATGAGAGGATGTGTTTGTGGTACTTACATTCAACAACCAATGAAAATGACAAGCAAATCGGAAGGAGGTGTTACTGTTTGGAGACCAACAACGAATGAACATGATAGCAATACTTGGAATACTGATGGACAAACAACAATTGATATTGAAATGTGTATTCAAGTTGATGATTTGTTACCATTCTCTGGAATGACGTATTTCCCAAGATTTGCATCAGGAGAATTGGAATTAGAATTGAATATGAATTTAGAAAAGAATATGGTATTCTGTCAAGTTCCTTATGAAGAAGTTCTAAATAATTGTATTGTTCCTAATACAGTTGAATATGAAAATCCATTTTATTCACAATCAACGACAATAGAAGGAGTACAAAAATATACGACGAACAGTGTTCTTCCACTTATGTCTGAACCTAATACGATTAAAAAGAATCGTCAATTAATTGTTGATTCAAGATTCCATCAATTTGGTGAATATGCAAGATGTGCTTTGGGTTTGTCGAACGTAAAAAACCATCTCAATATTGAATCTTTATCAGGTATAGATTTCGGTACAGATGTTATTTCAGATGTGCAGGAATGTTACGTTACTTTTGAAACTTGTAAATTGACAACAAATCCTTTAAAATCTGGAACGGGAACGGGATACTATGATAAACAAATCGGTAAAAACGGTCAACAATTAGAAGTATATGAAGCAGAAAGTCATGTATTCGGATTTGGAATTAAAAACACTGCAAAAGAAAACTTATTAAATGAAATAAGAACAAATGGATTAATTATTCCAGCACAATGGATTGAATATCATCCAACTTCTCAAAAACCTCAAACAACAAGTGTTAGAATGAATTCAGTTATTTCATTGTGGGAAATAGGACAATTGGTTTTCACATTCCCAACTGACAAACAATGTACCGTTACCAGAAATCCATTTTTAGAAGATGCAAAAGCACAAATTGGAAATCGTTTGATTCCAGACAGAGGTGTTAGTACAAATTCAGCAGAATATTCTGAGATGTGTATTTCT
>JAFVPU010000140.1 GCA_017505165.1 Clostridia bacterium | reverse complement strand
GAGCTTCTCTTTCATCCATAATTTTTTGCGCATCAACTCTATTCAATTCGACATCTCTTTCGATAAATCTCAAATACTTATCATAAAATTCATCTCCAGGACAATCGATCTTTATTCCATCGACTTCATATTCGCAACCCTTTCTGATCAATAATGACGGGCAACTCGTTGCCCGACATACTTGATAACGTTGAGCAATATCGCCATGGACTGGAACAACCACTTTCGCATTTATTAAATTCGCAGTCTCAGCGAGGCTGCGAATATTCGCATGACCAGAAGCATGAATTGCTTTCCAATTCTTGAAAGTATATAGATTTTTAAATTCTCTATCGGCAATATATTTATATAACTCATTGACTTGAGTTTCATTTCCAGGAATGCAAGATGCTGATATAATCACAGTATATTCCTTTTGCAAATTCATTTCGCAAATTTCATCGCAAACCTTGAAAACTCCAGTAAATGGCTGACCTAACGCTCCAGTGCATATCACAAGATCACAATCAATTGCGTTGCAATTGATTGAATTGCTTGATTCTATTTTTAATTTCTCGGTTTCGGAAAAGAAATTCATAGACATTAGCCAATTATAAGTGTCGACCACAGCACGACCTTTCAATGCGAAAGTCTTTTTTCTCAATAGACACCATCGAATTATATTGATGATTCTTTCATGCTCAGAAGCGAATAAAGGAACGATCATATTTGAGCCAGTTTTATCAAACAATTCATATAACGATTCTTTCACATCTTCTTCATTTGGCAAATCAGAAGTAACAAATGCATTTGTCGATTCGATAAAGCATAATGAATATCGAGGTAAACCTCGATAAGCGTCTTGTGGAAAAGTTCCTCTAAAATCACCAGTATGAATGATCGATTTTCCAGATATCAAATCTTTGATCGAAAAGCACATCGCGCCAAGACAAGAATGGTCGACATCAAATCCAATTACTTCAAATCCACTGTCGACATCATCAAATCCTGTTTTAACAATCTCTCCATGCTTAGCAATCACAATTCTAGGAGTTTTTTTCTTTAATTTATTTTCCAATATTGACGCGGTAATTTCAGAAGTAACAATCGTTAGATCTTCTATCTCCATTAATTTATCAATCTTTTTAGATAAACCACCAGTATGATCTTCATGCATATGAGTTATTAAAACCACCTTTATGTCGAAATCCTTATATAGTGAAATATCGAAATAAGCATTCGATATCGATCCTTGCAATATATCAACTCCATCATCAATAAGCAACGCGCTTCCGTTGGAAGCACGTAGCTTCATTGAATTAAGGCCGATTTTATCAGTTCCGCCGATGACGGAACAGCAAAGCTGTCCTGTTATCTCTCGATAACAGGCCAGTGGATTTTGATTATTCATACTGGCAATGAGATCGTCAGTATTTGACATTTGATTATTCATATCTTTATCTTCAATTGTTGTTTCTAAATAAAAAACCATAAACGAAAGAAGCAGTCGAAGATTATGGTCTAAATTTGTAATTTT
>JAFVPU010000139.1 GCA_017505165.1 Clostridia bacterium | reverse complement strand
TTTACTAAACACAACCATAAAACAAAGGAATTGTTACCATGGGAAACATTAACGAAACATCCGTCGCTTTCATCAAGAACTACATGAAAATCAAACTCGTTGACGCTGTTCAAAGTAACTGGAATGATCAGCTGGGTATCAACTTAATTGATGCCGTTGAAGACATTCTCGCAACAATCAGTAACCTGTATGGCATACGCAATTCTCTGAGAATTGCGTTTCTCAGTTTGCTTGGAGATGTTCAGCACACCGGGGCTTATGTCAAAGACAACATAAGCTATGGAATCGATATCAAAGCTTTCTTTAGCAATAATCTGAATGGTTACGTTATTCAGATCGTTGTTCATAAAGAAGATGATGATTTCGATGAATACATCATTCATGTCACGAATCATGAGCTCACGTTGATCTAAAACAAATAAGAAGGCACTCAATGTGCCTTCTTTTTTTCTCTGTTCTGGCATCCTATACATAATAAATATAAGGAGAACAATATGGGACTTCCTATTAACATAGAACTTATGGATGTCGAAAGATTCATCCATGATCATAACTGTAAACAAGTTACAACTATGTTCATCAAAGAATCTACTTCTAATGAATTCCATAGTCAAGGACTTTTTTCTGAAGACATCTTCGGTCAAATTGGATCTACTGATAGACTGATCACATACGGATATATTGACCTACGTACAACAGTCTTCCATCCTACTATATATGGGCATTTATTGCGTTTGAAAGCTTTGTATGGACAAGTGCTTTCTGGAAAGTCTTATGCAAGATTCGATAAAGAAGAGCAAGATCTTGTATCTTGTTCTGAAAACGACGAAGGAGCTGGTACTGGATTTAAGTTCTTTTTGGACAATTTCAAAAAGATTAAATTCAAGAAAAATGCTTCTGTAACACAAAATGATAAAGTAGATCTTGTTACAAAATACAGAGATAGATGCATGATTGAAAAATGTATAGTCATGCCTGCTGGGTTAAGAGATATGTCCATAGAAGATGGTAAACCAGCCTCTGATAGTATCAACAAAATTTACGCATCTCTTATAAATTACACACAAGCTATGCCTAGCATAGGATCTGAATCCGATCTCTTTGACTGTGTTAGATTTGCTATACAGAAAAAAGTAAATGAACTTTACGATTTCATATTCGATATGATCGAAGGTAAATATGGATTCTTCCAAAGAAAATATGGTTCTCGTAACTTGGCACTTGGCACTCGTAATGTTATCAGTCCTGCTGATATGAATGCATCAAGTCCAAATGATCCTACTTATCTCAAGATGGATGAGGTTAAGATTCCTTTATTTGAAGCATCCAAGATGTATCAACCGTTAGTTATATACAACTTAAAACAGTTGTTCTTATCTGATGTATTTTCTCAATTCTCAGATAAGGTATCTGTTATCGATCCTAAGAACAATGCACTGGTTTATCAACCAATTACAGAAGATGAGAAAAACAAATTCATCACAAGTGAAGGTATCGAGAAACTTATTTCATTGTTTAGAGATAGGGAATTTCGTTTTAAACCTGTAACAGTTATGAGTGAAGAAGAAAAACCTTATTGGCTCATGCTGGTGTATGATGATAAGAATAAAATAACTCTGGTCAGAAGTGCTAGTAACTTCATGACAAAGTGTAAAGAACGTGGAATCATATTTAATCCAGATAAACTTCGTCCTATCACTTATTGCGAAATGTTATACATGGCGACTTATCGAGCTACCATGGGTAAGTGTGCTACTGTAACACGATACCCTGCTATTGAAATCGGATCTGATGTTCCATGTAAAGCGCATATAATCTCAACAAATCCAGGAAGAACTGTTCGTGTTTATACAGAAGAAAATGAAGGTGGACACATGCTTCCTGAATATCCTGTAATCAATAAACCATTTATAGACAGTGCTGTATTGCATCCGAGTATCTTGAAAGGACTCGGGGCAGATTTTGATTTCGAATGTCTCGGTCCCCATACGCAGAAATGTGTATGTGTGCATCACGTGAATTGCTAGAACACTCTAATATTCTCTTGCCTATATGGAGCGAAAGCAGAAACAAGTAGAGAATTTGGTCATGGTGATAGTAAACCTAAAACCAGTTACAATGAGCAACCAGCAGCCAAGGCTTTACTGTACAGTAAAGACAGGTTCATCGACTATCCCGTGAGGGAGTACACATTGTTAATGTGGAAGCGCGTGACACCTAAACGAGAAATCGCATGGTGATGATATAGTCAGTTGTTGTTAATTCAACGGGAGACACAGTATCTGTAAATGGTATCTTATCAGAAGAAGCAAATAAAGAAGTCAATGATTATCTTAACAGTCTTAACAGATACATCCATACAAACGGATCTGTTATGCCTAAACACGATGATCTTGTTGCTTTAACTATTTACAACTTGTCAAGAGATCCAGTTAAATAATCAACTACATAGGAGGTAGCTTCAAAGCTACCTCCTATGTTCTGTATTATTTACAAGGTATAAAACGACGTATTCCAAATCGAGTAACGTCTTGAATTTTTAATAAGTTAGTACCAGCTTCATTTTTTGTCATTTTGAATACACTACCTTTAGAAACTGGAATGAAATAAGCATCTCCACCACAGTCAGTTGCAGCATAAGCAAAGCATCTGTTATCTATAAAAGACCATATGGGACCAGACCTAGGACAAACATTTATCCACCCATTAGAAGGAGCAGTAAACTCTGTTCCTGTAATTAATGATGAGGCAGCATAGTTTGGAAATCCAATAACCCCTAACTCAGTAGTTGTGTGAGTATGGCTCGTAGAAGCTTTACCTGCTAGAGCAGTTACTAGTCCTGTCACATCAGATTGAGGATGTGTATGACTGCTTTCGGCATATTCACTATGGGTGTGGTCAATACGTGCTTTATTATCGAGTGATGTTTGTAATTTAGTCACATCAGCTATGACATGATTGTGTATCTTATCGGAATAATTGTCATGCCCATGCGTATTTAGTGAAAACCGTTCATTACACCAGTTCTGTATAGTTGTTTTTGCGTCATTGATTTTTTCAAAAATCAAATCCTGAATTTCTTTTATGATAAATGAAATCTTAGTTGTAAAATTACTTGCCATAGTTTTCATTCCTTATATTAAGCATTGTATGTACAATGCTTAATATAAGGAAAGGAACTTATTATGGCAGAATTTAATAATAAAACCCCATTTATCTTAAAAGAGATACAGAATTGGGTTACAACTAAAATAGCTGATGCAAGGACGATCATCGAAGAGTGGTGTGATGGTAGGTTTTCTTTAAACACTCACAATCATGATGCAAAATATGATAGTAAAGGATCTGCTTCGACAGTTCAAACCAATTTAAACACACACGATAATAATACCACAAAGCATATAACTGCATCTGAGAGAACCACATGGAATAGTAAAGCCAATGGCACACATACACATACTACATCTCAAATATCTGGATTAGACACTGCATTGGCAGGTAAAGCATCTAGCAATCATTCACACACAGCAGCTAGTCTTGGTATTAGTATCTTTCCTACGTGGAAATCAGTTACAAATGTTGCTGCTAATACTACATACACTGCAACTAACGATGGGTATTTGATGTTAGGAATGGGTGGAGGTAACGGATCTTACTGGATTGACACTACGATAAATGGAACCTACTATAGGTGGAATGGGAATACCGATAACGCTTACAAATATGGATGGCAAACAATGCAATTATGTCTTCCTATGGCCAAAGGAACTACATATTACTTTACTGGTTCTATGGGTTTTATGTATGCTAGATTTGTAGCTGCAATATAACATACAACTATTGTATGTAGATAATTTCACATATCCTAGATCAGGGTAGCGTTCACGCTACCCTGATCTAGGAAACCTTGTTTGTTTGAAGAAAGGAGAATAAATGGCTTTTAATAAACGCGTTATGTTCGGAATGGATGATGTCGTATCCAAAGTTATAGAAAAACTCCAAGATTTACTAATGCCATCTGGTTGTATATGCTACTTTAAACGTTCTACTCCACCAAATGGATGGGCCATATGTGATGGATCTGTTGTTAGCATGAGAGATGGAAGTCGTATAACTACTCCAAATCTCATAGGACGTTATCCACTTGGATCTACTACTGATGTTGGTACTGCGGTGTCTGCAGGTTTGCCTAATATAACTGGATATGGTGGTTATACAGAAGGTGATCGTACGTATACTGTTAAAACAACAGGTGCGTTTGTTAAAGGTGGTAAGTCTCCACTTGCTCTTACAGGTGCTTACACATCGTCTGGATATTATAACAAAATAGAGTTTAATGCATCTAACTCCAATTCAATTTATGGAAATTCCAGTACTGTAACACCTCCTTCTGTTAAATTATTACCTTGTATGAAACTTTGATCATTATATGCAATGTAATTAGGTTTATCATACCTCTGTAAGTAGCATTGCTACTTACAGAGGTATGATATTTATTATCTATATAGGAGATAAAATATGAAAGACGTTCTACCGATATCAATGAAAGACTTAAAAACAAAATTTCAAAATTATATCGGTTATTATGATTGGGAAAATATAATAACGTTTCGTTCAAAAATATCAGGTAATTCCATTGTTTATAAAAGCGCTGGGGCATATACAGCCTCAACTATTATTAATGGTGTACAAACAAATGCTGTAGAGGTAGGAGCTCCAACAACAGGACAAACTGGATATCCATCAACATATGAATCATCCAGTGGTTATACTAGAAAATTAAAAACGCTCGTACGCGGTATGTTCAGAGTAACCGATGGATCAAATACTGTTGGTTTGTTAAGAAATGGTAAAACTGACATAAATGAGAATTGGGTAACAATCGTTACTGGTGGTAGTGAACAAGCATCGGCTGTTTCTATTGATGTGTTTCCTGGTGACAAAATAATAATTCGATCTGCAAAAGATGAAGGAGGCACTGCTGACCCACATGTTGTTCAATTTATTCCTTGGAAATCAGCTATTCTATAGAGTAAATTATCATGTACCTAGTGTAGGTAGCATCATGCTACCTACACTAGGTACATGAATGCTTTTTGTCAAAAGGAGTCTATAAAATGTCATTTCAAGTAAGAATTCCATACTTCATTAAACAGATCAAAGAATGGGTACAAAGTCAACTTGATCTAAAATCAAATAAGAATCTTGGTAAAAAAACAAAAATCGTTGGAACAGATAACAATGGGAACATCACAGCCACTGATGTTCCAACACAAATATTAGACGGACTAAAAGATGCTTATAACAATTCAGCTAGTGCAAACAAACTAATTGGTCTGTCTGGTAATTCAAATCCTGTTCCTATTGCTACAACCATTGCTATCACAGATGTTGCTAAAATTGTAAGAATATTCAATGGAGAAGATGGCAACACTAGTGCATCAGATGAACCATATGACTATGGTTATAGGTTCATGAATGCTATGATTGATGGTGCAATTAGCTCATGTTGGGCAACTAACCTAACAGGATCTAGGATCTTGGGAACAAGTTCATCTGGAAAAATACAAGTCACTGATATAACTACTGATGAATTAGACAAAATAAACTTTCTACAGAATATCAATACAAGTCTTGATATTCTGTTAGCTAAAAAGGCCGACAGCTCTTCTGTACCTACCCTTAGTAGCACAGAATACTCAACAACTGGTAAGATATCAGGACTTGGTAGTAGATCATCCTCTGTACCAAATCTTGGAAACCAAGATGATTCATCTGTTATACAAATTGGAAACATAATAATTCAATGTGGAAATTTTGATACACATGGAGCAACCGGGAATAATGCATTCACTAACAACAAAGTGTTTGACATTAAATTTCCAATTCAATTTCCGAATAAATGTATGGTTGTTGTTGCAAGTACAGCACAATACAATATAGCAAGAACAGCCGGTAATGGTCCTCAAATTATATCAACTGTATTAGGTTGGGATAAAACAAAATTTAGAATAATGGGTGACCATACGAACGACGATCTTAGACATCCAAGTGGAATATCTTGGATAGCAATTGGAAACTAATATGTATAAATACACTAGATAGTGGCAATTGCCACTATCTAGTGTATGAGTTATTTTGCAAGTTCAACTTGCGTCTGTGGTGTAGTTGCAGCTTCTTCGATTCCAATTCCAAAGAATGATGCAGCTCCTGCAGCAAGACCTGCAATAATCGCAGAAATGATAGCAGCAATAATTTTGTCTTTCTTAGAGAGTTTTTGCATATCGTGATCTCCTTACTTGATCTATTATAAAATAGGTGTTTTGAATAATAAACCTCCAACTATAGATAGAGTAAATTATGTTAATTTTATTTCGATAGAACATTAACGTATATATTACAGTAGTAGTATTAACTCTTAATAACATAAAGGAGAAAAGTTATGGGTAAACTTATTATGGAAGATGAGATGCGCATACATCTCGGAGACACGGTTTGTCAGATCAAAAATGAAAATGGTGTTGAAACAAGATCCATGTGGAAAGTTGAAGCAATGCAAATTGTTAAAACTGAATCCAACTTTGATTTGAAAGTATGGTGTCCTTACTCACATAGTTGGGTATATGTCCGTGAAGATATCGATGCTGTCATCCATCCTGTTGACATCGAAGACAGACCATGCCGGACATTCAGAAAGATCGAAAATAATAACTGGGAGGATTTCTAAATGCAAATACGAGCATTCATGCCTTATGAAACTGTCCACAGTGGAAGTGGTAAGTATTTCCCAACTATGGATCACATACCGAAAGAATACAAGGACATCTTTGATGAATGGCTGAAAGATGAAGATATCACAAAGCAATTTACAGATATCTTGAACAACGCCATCAATACATGGGACACAACGGATAAATCTGATGTCTGTAACAACATTATCAAGACCATCAGCGAAGGTGTATCTCAGCTGGTAGTAAGATACATACATCATGAAACGACAAAAGCGTACATCGGTTCGTTGGATGAAACATTGGAGGAACAACCCCTGACATTACAGATGATCATCGATTATTACATGATCAGATTGTTTTCTTTACTTGATGAAAAAACAATCAAAGGTTCACATGATAGTAAATCATTGTTCCTGAGAATCGAACCACATTGTTATCCTATCGAAACTTATTTCGAAAAACATACAGAATGTATCACATATCGAGTATATCTCGACTTAATTGATTTCAATAAGAAAACAAGACATTGGCATCCTGTATGTAATGTACAAGACAACACTCTTGTTGATCTTTGTAAACAATTCGAACAGATGCAAGTGTTTGGTCCTTATGGACATATCACCAATGATGTAGCAAACATCATCTCAATAGGAGATTAACATGAAATACATTCTTACAAAATTGATACAAGACACTCCTACGTATCACATGGAGTTCAGAGGTTCGAAACTATTCGATTCTATAGAAGCAGTACAAGAATACTGCAAAGAAGAGTACAACAGCGCAAAAGAACATTATAAACGTATCGACCCAAATGAAATTATCTTTGATGATACTATATTGGGACAGGACACAGATCATCACGAAGCTTGCTGTTGCAAAGTTTGCGAGACTGTAAGACACGGAAGACCGTATATGTTATTCTTCGCAACTGAAGACAATTTCGTGTTTATGCCTGTCGGAAGATATCATAAATACATGTTAACGGTTCTTGCAGAAGAAGAAAATCAGGATGCGTATGAAGTTCTGCTTAAACAACATGAACTTCATACAGGATTGAACATTGAAAACTGTTTTATCAAGACAGTACAACTCGGTAACTTCACTGCAGTATATGACAACATGGATCACGGATATCTTGATCTCGAATGTATTATCGAGAATAAAGTCTCAACTTCTGTGTGGGAGAAGGCACAGTATCCATTCGTGGATCTCAAATTGCGTATCTTTGTGGAAACTACCATGTCCGAGAAACAGCAAGAGCTCTTTCACGTGTTGCGAGGATTTCGTATGGACATCCAGAATATGATGAAACGCATACAAGAGAACCCTGATCTTGAGGTAGGTAAGTACTGTTGTAACTTTGCTATCAACGATAACAAGTTGGATCTGAAATACAAATCCAAATCTGGTGGTGGTTGTACACATAGACCTGCTATGCGCATCAGATATCAGTGGATCAAGAAAGGAGACTGAGTTGAAATACAACATTGTAAAAGTTATTGCTCCTGCTAACAACACCCTACACCAAAGATACATGGATGTTAATCTTCTTGACACACAAACAGATGTCTATGAGTATCTGAGGGATGAAGTCGAGTGTTATAAAGGCGACAGAGATCTGTTCATACCAAGTGTTGTCGATCTCCGCACATCACATGACAACAAAGAACCTATCTTACGAATAGAAAACGATGATGTTGTTGTGTGGTATTATTTGAAGCATGAAGAGGTTGAACATTACAAGAAAGAATGGGAAACTCTTGTGAAGACTTCAAAATCCAATAGTGGTAGTCTCGATAGTTACCGTGCACTTGGATATATTCTTGAATACAAACACAGCAACAAT